>NZ_JABDWM010000039.1:0-24884 GCF_019685295.1 Rhizobium sp. NLR22b | reverse complement strand
ACATCGGCGACCTGCTGCCCTTCAATTACTCCAAGACCACTGCGGCCTGATAAAGCTGGGTACTGCTACCCAGCTAAGCGCAAGTGTCCGTCAACTGCCGTCAATGCGCATTGAAAATCGCGCTTACCCTCAAGCAATCAAGCGGCATCCTTCAGGCTGACGGCTACAAAGGATATGGCAAGCTATACGCGCCTGGAGAAAAGGGAGAATCTCGCTTCAAGGAAGCCGCCTGCTGGGCTCATTGGCGACGAGACTTCCACGATATCTGGACATCAAACAAGTCCGAGATCGCGCGAGAGGCTCTCGATCGCATCGGAGCGCTTTACGACATCGAGCGAGGCATCAACGGCCAGCCTCCTGAGATCCGGCTTGCCGCGCGTCAGACCCAGAGCAAGCCTAAGGTCGATGCATTCCGCCACTGGGCTGAAGCTCAACTAACGCGCATTCCGGGCAAAAGCGATCTGGCGACAGCTTTCCGCTACGGATTGAGCCGATGGTCTTCACTCTGTCTGTTCCTCGACGACGGCCGCGTCGCGATCGACAACAATTCCGCCGAGCGGGCACTGCGTCCGATAGGCGTGGGAAGACGGAACTGGCTCTTCGCGGGAGCCGATACGGGAGCGGAGACCTTGGCACGCGCCATGACGATCATCGAGACGGCAAAGATGAATGGTCTTGATCCGCAGGCCTATCTGGCAGACGTGCTCGATCGCATCCACGATCACAAGATCAATCGGTTAGACGAATTGCTTCCGTGGAACTGGTCGGCGATCACCACAATCGACGCGAAGGCAGCCTGATGGCGACAGTCACCTACGTCCGTACGATCAAATTTGTTGCCGAAATCCTCGAAGAGGACCCGGAGCTTCTTCAGGCAATTGTCTCCAACGATGATAATCTGAGCTACGGCAGCATCATCTCCGTGTACACCGGAGACGACGAATCGGTGACCGCACTGACAGACGACGGCATGGACGAATTGGAGCAGACGCTCAAAGATGCCCGCCGCTCACCCCAAGAATGGAACGACTTCCTCGACAGCTTTGTTGACGACGAGCTGCTCGTCGCTCGCATCAAAGCAAAATCTCGGCGGTAGCAATCGGGCGGTTACCTGCCATGTGGCGTTGAGAACCTTTGAAACGGCAGCTTTGATGCCCTCATGCGCATCGGAGACAACCAGCTTCACCCCGCGTAGACCTCGGCGGGTCAGCCGACGCAAAAACTCCGTCCAGATTGGCTCAGCTTCCGATGTGCCGACTTCCATACCCAGGACTTCGCGCCGACTGTCGCTGTTGACGTCGACCGCGATAATGACGGCGACTGAGACGATGCGGCAGCCACGCCGGACCTTGAGATAGGTCGCGTCGACCCAGACATATGGCCATTCGCCTTCAATGGTTCGGTCAAGGAACGCCTTCACCTTAACGTCGATCTCTTCGCACAGCCGCGACACCTGGCTTTTGGAGATGCCACTCATCCCCATGGCTTTGACCAGGTCGTCGACAGAGCGTATCGATATCCCTTGGATATACGCCTCCTGGATAACAGCCGTCAGAGCCTTCTCCGCCATGCGGCGCGGTTCGAGGAAGCTCGGAAAGTAGCTGCCCTTGCGCAGCTTCGGAATGCGAAGCTCGACTGTGCCAGCTCGCGTCTCCCAATCGCGGTCACGATAGCCATTGCGCTGCGCAAGCCGCATAGGGTTCTTCTCCCCGAACCCTGCACCCGTAGCTGAGCCGACCTCCAGTTCCATCAGCCGTTCAGCGGCAAAGCCGATCATCTCGCGCAACAAATCTGCATCAGCGCTCTTCTCAACGAGCGAACGCACGTTCATCATGTCAGTGGTCATCAGTGATCTTTCCGTCAGGTTGTGTCTTGAACAACCCGATCCTAGCGGAAAACACTGATGGCCGCCCGCACAGCCCCTCACTCGCTACAGCGCAATTGGGGACGCGCTTGCGAGAGGCTGTGCTACCGCCGAGCTACACCACTCGGTGGGACACGATCCGCGAGGGCTCGCGGCATGGCTTAGAAGACTACCTCGAAATGAAATATCTTTGCATGGGAGGGCTCTAAAAGTCGCAGGAGTGCCCGCTGTGCATGGCACGGAATTCCCTGCGCCCGAACGACGCTGTGCCCGCGTCCGTCCATATTAGAGTATCCGTCTGAACGAGAGGCGTTTCTCCCAGACAGCCTATGCTCCAGTCGGATTCCGTGGCTCTCCGAACGGCCCGATGCGGTCCTTCATCACCATTGGCGCTGTGATGTGGCCCAGTGCCTTACATGCGCCACGCCGCATCTGGCGAGCAGGGAAAAAAGCCTTGATGAGTGCGGCGCAAGAGAAGACGATACCTTGGCCTGGTCGACCAAACACTCTCAGTCTTCGATCGGAAAGGCAAATCCAGCCTTCACGCGGTCCATGACAACCATTGTTTTAAACCCTTTAATATCATTGTTCTCGTAGAAGAAACGACGCGTGAACTGCTCGTAATCCTCCATATCTTTTGCCGTAACGACGAGCAGGAAGTCGGCGTCCCCGGTTACATAGTAGCCGATCATGACTTCGCGCGTGTTTTTGATTGCTGCCTTAAAGCGATCGATGATGTCAGCCCTCTCTCGCTCGAGGGATACCAGGACGACGACCGTCACATGCCTGCCGACTGCCTTCGGCGACACGATTGAAACGTCAGCCTCGATGACGCCCTCGGCCCGCAAGCGTTTGAGCCGGCGCTGGCAGGCTGTCGGTGAAAGATGTGCTCGTTCTGCCAGTTCCTCGGACGTGAGCTTGTTATTCTTTTGAACGGCGTTGAGAAGCGCGATGTCCGCGCGGTCGAGTTCCATGGTCGTGAAATCCTGCACCTAGCTTTGAAATTCGCAGAATTCCTGCATAGGCGGCATTATATTGGCCGTCAATCTGCATCAGTTTGGCGCACATTGCGACCATCGAAGATAGATGCGGGAAATCAGCGGAGCATATCACGCTGGCCTTCAGCCGCTTCACTCCATCGCGCTACGGAAGGGCTCACAATGACCATCAACATCAAGGACATCGCCGAGAAGGATCGCAACTCGGTACTGCATCCGTTCACTCAGCTGAAGGACTTCGCCAGCGGCAAGCTTGGCGAGCCGACGATTGTTGAAACGGGCAAGGGTATCCGCATCCAGGACGCCTACGGCAATCAGCTCATCGATGGCTTTGCCGGCCTTTACTGCGTCAATGTCGGCTATGGCCGAACCGAGGTGGCCGAGGCGATCTCGCGCCAAGCCTACCGGCTTGCCTATTACCACTCCTATGCTGCCCACACGACCGACGAACTGGCGATCCTGTCAGACCGTCTGGTAAAGATGGCGCCGGGCAAGATGAGCAAGGTGTTCTACGGCATGTCCGGCTCGGACGCCAATGAGACCCAGGCCAAACTCGTCTGGTACTACAACAACCTGCGCGGTAAGCCCACGAAGAAGAAGATCATCTCACGCGAGCGCGGCTACCACGGCTGCAGCGTTGTCTCCGGTTCGATGACCGGCATGAGCTTCTACCATGATCACATGGACCTTCCCCTGCCGCAGATCACCCATACCGGCGTGCCGCATCACTACTGGGGCGCCAATCCTGGCGAGACCGAGCGGGAATTCTCCGCCCGCCGAGCCCTTGAGCTCGACCGCCTCATCGAACAGCTTGGGCCTGACAATGTCGGTGGTTTCATTGCTGAACCCGTGCTTGGTACCGGCGGTATCACGCCGCCCCCGGAAGGCTATTGGGAGGCTATCCAGGCCGTGCTTAAGAAGCACGACGTGTTGCTGATCGCTGATGAAGTCATTACCGGTTTTGGCCGCACCGGCTCGATGTTCGGCTCGCAGCATTATGGCATCGAACCGGACCTGATCACGGTTGCCAAGGGCTTGACCTCTGCCTATTTCCCGCTCTCGGCTGCGATCGTCGGCGAAAAGGTCTATCAGGTGCTGGAAGACGGAGCCGACAAAGTCGGCGCCTTCTCGCATGGCTATACCTATTCCGGCCACCCGATCGGTGCGGCCGCGGCCAACGCCGTACTTGATATTGTCGATAAGGAAGATCTGCCGGGGAACGCTCGCGACGTTGGCGCCTATTTCCAGGCGCAGCTCAAGGAGAAGTTTGCTCAGCTGCCGATCGTCGGCGAGGTGCGTGGTGTTGGCCTTATGGGTGCCATCGAGTTCGTCGGTGACCGCGAGAACAAGACCCGTTTCGATCCGTCGCTGAAGGTGGGCGCGCGCGTCTCGAAGGCAGCTCGCGACGGCGGTCTGATCGCCCGTGCAATGCCGCATGGCGACATCCTCGGCTTTGCCCCGCCGCTTGTCACGACAAAGGCAGAGATCGACGAGATTGTCTCGATTGCCGAAAAGGCCGTGCGCTCGGTCATGGACGACCTGGTGCGCGACGGCCAGAAGATCTGACCGTTAGCGACTTGCGCTTTCCGGGCCATCGCGGAACGGCCAGTCGCAATCAGATGGTCGCCGCCGACCCAACAAGCGGGCAAAGGCTGAGGGATGAGACCTCACCCTGCTCGAAGACCATACCCGCCGCTCTTGCAGGCATTTCATCAGGGAAGGGAAGTTGGCCTATGACCGCTGCCAAACTTCATATTACTACGGGTCTACAGCCCGTATCCGTTCACAGCCCCTTTGACGGCTCTCTGATCGGATCAATCGACATAACGGACGCATCTGACGTCAGCGAGCTCATCATCCGTGCTCGCCGCGGGGCCAAGCTCGCGCGCGACCTGCCGCGGCACAAGCGGGCAAGTATCCTCGAGGGAGCTGCGCAACTTATCGAGCGCCGTCTCGATGCCTTCGCCGAGACCATCGTGCGCGAAGCTGGGAAGACAATCGTTCAGGCGCGCAAGGAAGTCAGCCGTTGCGTTAACACGCTGAAACTTTCTGCCGAAGAAGCAAAGCGCAATGCAGGCGAGATCGTGCCGTTTGATGCGTTTGCCGGATCAGAGCAAAGACAAGGTTGGTTTACGCGGGAGCCGCTCGGAATCATCGCCGCCATAACGCCTTACAACGATCCGCTAAACCTGGTCGCCCACAAGCTCGGTCCAGCAATCGCAGGCGGCAACGCCGTGCTTTTGAAGCCGTCCAATTTGACGCCGTTCTCCGCTATCAACTTGGTGGACGCACTGATCGAAGCCGGCCTGCCGCGCGATGTCATCACAATCGCTCATGGTGACAGGGAACTTGTCACGGCCTTGATCACATCCCGCGATGTCCGCATGGTGTCGTTTACGGGTGGATTTGCAACGGGCGAAGCTATCAGCCGCGCGGCGGGGCTGAAGAAACTGGCGATGGAACTGGGCGGCAACGCCCCTGTCATCGTGATGAATGACTGTGACTTCAGTAAAGCGGTCGATGGTTGTGTTTCGGGCGCCTTCTGGGCAGCCGGTCAAAATTGCATCGGCGCCCAGCGCATTCTCGTTCAGGCAGGAATTTATGAGAGGTTCCGCGATGCCTTCGTCGCCGGCACGAAGAAGCTAAAGTCCGGCGATCCATTGCGCAACGATACGGATATCGGGCCGATGATTTCCACCCAGTCTGCCGAGCGAACTGAAGCGGCCGTCAATGACGCGATCGCTGCTGGAGCTAAACTGCTGTGCGGACACCGACGTGAAGCCTCCCTCTACCACCCGACAGTGCTCGAAGGAACGCCGGTGACGTGCAAGCTGTGGCATGAAGAGGTATTCGCGCCCGTCGTCATGTTGGCACCGTTCGACACCATCGATCAGGCGATCGAGATGGCCAACGATCCGGACTACAGCCTGCATGCGGGCATCTTTACCAGCAATATTAACGTTGCTCTCGACGCCGCCAACCGCATCGAAGCAGGCGGTGTGATGATCAATGACAGCTCCGACTACCGCTTCGATGCCATGCCGTTCGGTGGTTTCAAATACGGCAGCATGGGTCGCGAAGGCGTTCGTTTCGCTTACGAAGAAATGACCCAGCCAAAAGTCGTTTGCATCAACCGGGGATGAAAGTCTGGCTGGAACTGATGCTGGGTTATCCATGATCCTGGGCTGCGCGAAGAAACGCAGTTTGACCAATCGAGGCAATAATGTCTAACACGACTCGTATTGAACACGATCCCCTCGGCCCGGTGAGTGTGCCGGCAGATCGGTATTATGGCGCGCAGACGGCCAGAGCCCTCGCAAACTTTCCAATCTCCGGCATTCCGGTTAAGAGCATGCCGTCCGTCATACACGCACTCGCCCACGTAAAGATGGCTGCTGCACAAGCAAATTGTGACGAGGGTTTGCTTTCGAGCGAAAAACGAGACGCGATCGTGCTGGCTTGCCAGGAAGTGCTGGCGGGTAAACACCACGACGAATTTCTGGTCGACGTCTTCCAAGGTGGGGCGGGCACTTCCACCAATATGAACATGAACGAGGTACTGGCCAATCGCGCGAGCGAACTGCTGGGCGGAGTCAGGGGCGAGGGGCGTTTGGTTCATCCAAATGACGACGTCAACCGATCTCAATCAACAAACGATGCCTACGCGACTGCCGTACGACTTTCCGTGATCCCGGCAAGCCGCCAACTGCGCGATGCCCTTGCGGATCTCGCCGCCGCCCTTAAATGCAAAGCGGAGGAGTTTGCAGACATCCGCAAACTCGGGCGAACACAATTGCAGGACGCTGTTCCGATGACGCTGGGACAGGAGTTTGCAGCGTTCGCGACGACGCTTCTGGAAGACTGTGACCGTCTCGATGAGACAGAGCGATTGTTCCTGGAGGTCAACCTCGGCGGTACAGCAATCGGCACAGGGATCGCAGCCACGCCATCCTACCGATTGCGCGCGATCGAGAACCTATCCCGCAACATGCAACTCCCAGTCGTCGGATCAACAGACCTGCTGGAGGCAAGTTGGGACATGGGTGCATTCATGCTCCACATGGGGCTATTGAAGCGAACTGCGGCGAAGCTTTCGAAGATCGCGAATGATTTTCGGCTGCTATCAAGCGGGCCGCGAGGGGGTATCGGCGAAATTGTGCTTCCATCCCTTCAACCGGGTTCTTCGTTGATGCCTGGGAAGGTCAACCCGGTTGCGGCAGAAGCACTGAATCAGGTCTGCTTCTGTGTGTATGGCATGGATACGACGGTCGGCATGGCTGCCGAAGCAGGGCAGCTTCAGCTGAACGCCATGGAGCCGGTGATCATTTTCAGTATCCACAATGCCATGGAGCTCCTTAAACGATCGATCGGGACATTCGCGAGAACATGCGTCGAAGGGGTTCAGGCCAACGCCGCGCAGTGCGAAGCCAACCTGAAGAATAGCACGGCGTTTGCAACAGAACTTGTGACATCGATTGGCTACGAGGCAGCGGCCGAAATCGTGAAAGCACGATTGGCGAGTTGATTTTTCCGCGGGGAATACGCTGGAGTTTCCCCGCCCTCCGGGGCGAACTGGCTGTCGTCGAATCCGCTTCGACGGCAGCCTCTTTTTAGGATGGGCTGCAACTTGGCAAGGCCGGAGATTGCTCAACCTTTGGTCTGCGTCGTTTGCATATGGGGGCATAAGTGAAAAGGGGACTTCGTGAGCGTTGATTTTGATTTTTATCTGGCACTGCGAGCCGCTCGGGATTGCACAGCATCTGGCGCGAGCGGGATGTTCCCTTCTGCAGAGCGAGGGCAGGCAACTGCAACGGCGTCGCGTGGGTTCAGTTGAGCTCGAAGGAAACCGAGCACAGCTATAGTGAAGTAGGCTTCCAGGTCGGTCTTCAGATATCTGGTCAATTTGGCGGCAAGAAATCTCCGTCCGAGTAGAAGGAGATACCGAAGAGGCTAAGCTATGGAGCAACCGACGCGCCGAGACCCTTGGTGGACAGCTGGCGATGTGTGCCAGAATTTGGCTCTGCAGCCAATTACGCATTGCTTTCTGAGGACTGGTCCGGACCTCCGACTACGGAGCGTACAGGCCGCATGTTCAGCATGCAAAGCAGGATGAGTGATAGTTCATTGAGTTTATAATTCAACGACGAACGACATTGAGGATAGATCCATGACCGAAAAGCTGGCGGTTAATTCTGGGCATGATGACAATGGGCCGGTTCAGCCAGGCCGCTACGATGTCGTTGGCAGCGTTGAGACAAACGTCGCAGATGGTTTCACGCTGGCGGCAGTTGGCGACCTGATCGTCACGCGACCGCTCACAAAGGGCTACCATCCGGGATTTAGTGAGATCGTCGAGATCTTGCGCGACGCCGATGCTACTTTCGCAAATATGGAAACCAACATCCTCGACATTCGGTCGTTCAAGGGAAGTCCACAGGCGGAGCACGGTGGTGCCTATCACGTCAGCCTGCCAGATCTCGGCCCAGATCTGAAGTCCATGGGCTTCAACTTGGTGAGCTATGCCAACAATCATACCTTCGAGTGGGGAGTTGAGGGCATGCGCGAGACATGCCGGGCTCTCGATCAGAATGGAATTGTCTACGCTGGAGTTGGCGAAAACCTGGCACAAGCTGGTGCTGCCCGTTTCCTGGAGACCCCGCGCGGTCGGGTGGCGCTTGTATCATGTGCCTCAACGTTTACGCCAATGTCGCGCGCATGCGATCCGGCCGGTGAGGCCCCGGGCAGACCTGGGCTTAACCCCCTTCGTCTCGAAGAACGGATCGTCGTTCCTCCGTCAATGTTTGAAAGTCTAAGACAAGTGCGTGACGCGCTGCCGAACTATCGGCCCGGTGACAGCAGTTCAACTTCCCTTAAGCTTGCTGGAGCGACGTACACGACTGGCGAGAACGCAGGCTACAGCTACCGACCCAACCCAACCGATGTCGCCGACATCCTGCGCAACACTCGGCAGGGAAAGCAGTTCGCCGATTTCTGCATCGTCACCAATCATGGCCATGAGCCTGGAAATTGGAGCCAGCAGCCTCCCGATTACGAACAAGCGTTTGCACGTCAGATGATCGACGCGGGGGCCGACGCATACATCGTTCATGGGCCGCACCAATTGAGGGGCATCGAGATCTACAAGGGCCGGCCGATCTTCTACAGCGTTGGCAACTTCATAATGGACGACCTCCGGACGCCGGTCGGCGCCGACATGTTCGCAGCATACGGCAAGGATCCGCGAACTGACACCGATGCGGAAGTGACGCTGGCAGAAATGGCAGAAGGATATGAGACGGACGCGGGTTTCACTGATCCGATATTCTACGAGAGCGTCATTGCAGTGAGCCGGTTTGCAAATAATCAGCTCGCGGAAATGCGGTTGTATCCTATCGAACTTGGCCACTCCAAAAGGTTTGCCAATCGCGGTGTCCCACAGCTTGCCTGCGGACAGCAAGGCCGGGCCATTTTGCTACGGATCCAGGAGCTATCGAAGCCATTTGAAACTGAGATCGCAATTGAGGACGGCGTTGGAGTGATCGCTCTGTGAACCCTGAACCGCGCCGAACAGATGGCAGGAGAGGATATTTCTGGCAGACGGGAGTCGCGGAGCTACAGCATGAGAAGCCCGCTATCACAAGGGGGCTGGTAGGACTGTCTTTACAAGGTTCGCCCAGTATCCAATCCCGTATGGAAGAGCCTCATCGTTGAAGTCGTATGTTGGGTTATGGAGCGAAGCTGTTGAACCGTTGCCAATGAAAATCATAGCACCGGGTCGAGCTTCGAGCATGAACGCGAAGTCTTCCGATCCCATGACGGGCTCGAACTGGTCATCTACGCAGATCGGACCCACCAGATTGCGAGCGGCGCTGATGGCGAGGTTCGTCTCCTCAGGAGAGTTGGTCATGATTGGATCAAGCCTGCGGTACTTAAATTCGATCTCCGCGCCATATCCGCTTGCTATCCCGCGCGCTACGGCAGGTATTCGCGTCTCAGCCAAGCCTCGAAGCTCATGCTTCAATGTTCTGACTGTCCCGGACAAAGTCGCGGTTTCGGGTATCACGTTGTAGGACTCCCCCGCGTGCATCTTGGTAATCGAGACGACCAAGGATTCGAGCGGGCTCGTCGACCGAGAGACCAACGGCTGGAGGCCCACGATAATTTGGCCTGCAATCACTATGGGATCGATGTTGCGATGAGGGCTGGCAGCATGTCCTCCTTGGCCCTTGATCACGATATCAAATTCGTCCAGCGCCGCCATAAAAGGACCGTCGCAAATTGCGAACCGCCCAACATCAAGGCCTGGCGAGTTATCCATAGCAAAAACGCGAGATATTCCGAATCTATCCATGATGCCTTCTTGGACCATCCGCTGCCCGCCAAGCGCGTTTTCCTCAGCTGGCTGAAAGATCAAGGCAACGGTGCCGCCAAAATTTGGGGCTTCGGCGAGAAATTTCGCGGCACCGAGCAGCATTGCCATGTGGCCATCGTGTCCACATGCGTGCATTCTTCCAGACATTTTGGAGGACCACGGTTTGTTCGACCTTTCCTCGATGCGGACAGCATCCATCTCCGCCCTCAAGCCAATTGTCGGGCCACCACGATGATTTCCTTCAATCAGTGCAACCAAACCGGTCTCCGCAAGACCAGTCTCGATATGATTTACGCCGAACGATCGGAGTGTTCCTTCCAGGTAAGCTGCGGTTGAGTGCAAATCATAATCAAGCTCTGGATGCTGATGAAGGTGACGGCGCCACTTTGTCGCCTCCTTCACCAAGGGCCTGAAGGTTTTAAGATCGTGCATGGTGCTTTCCTTTGACTTGCGTCCCTGCCGGACCATGGTTCGGTTAAACCAAGCAGGGCGTCAAATTCAGTGTTTCTATACAATAAATCTTGATACGCTATGGATGACATAATGATTATTAGCGGTGCCTCGCTGGCTTTGAAGGGCGAGGCGTTTCGCGGCCACGAACGATGACTTCACAGATGACCAGCTCTTATACTTCGTCTAAGCCAACATTAGGGTGATTGCGGCAATCTCGCCTGCCATCTTCCATCCTTTATCAACTGGCGCACTACCTTCGGAAGCAGCCCCCGGATGGCGGCAACTTCAGCCGAACGCTCATCTCGCGCATTCACCGCAAGAATTACCGACCTCGATATTGATGGGTTTATGATCTTTGCCATTCGTACAAGACCGAGTGACGTTTCCCGCTGGACCGCGGAGGGTGTCAATATGGAGTGAGCTTTACCATCTGCGACCATGTCTATGATCGTTGAGAGCGAATCTATCTCGTACCGGACGTCTAAGAAGACATTGTGCATTTTTGCTGCGTCAGTCACGGCTCTCTGAACACTTGTAACATTCATGGGAACAGCCAGGGGGAAAGCGCTTAGCTGATCAAGAGAAATAACATTTTCAAAAGGGGGGCTGCCCGGAGGGATGATCAGACAGAATTCCTCTTCAGCGAGGACGTCATAATACGAACCGTCATCTTTCATGGTGTAGAAAACAGCGAGGTTGAATCGGCCCGCAACCATCATTTCCTCAATCGAACCGCTCATCCCCTCGACGATCTTTAGCGAGACTTTCGGAAAGCGCTCGTTCGCCATATTGAGTAACTCTGGTGCCATAAAGCGCGCCGGACCGGAGGGCAGTGCGATGGACACTTCACCCACTGGTATCTTCGGCTTGCTGGTAAGCTCTTCCTCGGCAATACTCACCTGATTCAAAATAATGCGCGCATGGTGCAGCAATCGCGAGCCAGCCGGTGTCAGAGTGACGCCGCTACGCTCACGGACGAGTAGCTTGGTTCCTAAGCCGTCTTCCATCTCTCGGACATGAAGACTAAGCGCGCTTTGCGCGACATTCATATACTGCGCGGCTCGGGTAAATCCGCCTGCCTCGGCTATGCCAACGAAATATTTTAACTTCTTAAGATCCACTCTGGTCGTCCGCAACTCGATGAACTTCCAGTAGTATCGCAAATCGAGATGGATAGAAAGGTTTCCGCGAAATTTTGACTGCGGTCGCACTATAAGCGAGTACCGTGTCGTTATTCTCTGCCTATTGGGCTTCCGACGGGCGACCTAGCAACCGATCATCTGAAAAAACGATAATACGGTTTCGGGTTACCGATTCTTTCTCGGTGGCACATAAGCGACGAAACACCGGTCTCAGTCATCGAGCCCGTAAACAGTACGGTTGTTCTTGTAGAGTATCATCCGTGCGGCATCGATGGCTTCCTCCCTCGACAGGCTTCCACCAATGACATGATCCGTCAGGGCCTTTGCCAAGTATCGTTTCCCCCACCGACCTGCGAGCCAATACAACTCCGGAATATGGTATGCATCGCTCGCAAAAAGGATTTTTGAGAGCGGTACCACCTCCATCACCTGCATATATCGCTGATACAAATTCTGATGCACATGAGGCGTCATAATCGAGAGTTCGAGGTAGCAGTTGGGGTAAAGGTGACTGAGCCACGCTGCCTTACCGACCGAGGGATAGCCAGCATGCAGCGGAATAATTTTGGGCATCCGCATCATGTTGTCGCGGTCAAACCGGACAACCTCTTCCAAGTAAAATGGGTCCTGATTTCGTAGGACCACGTCGGGAGCTTCACCGTCACCTGCGTGGATCTGCATGGGCATGTCTCGCTTGAGACACTCCTCGAGGGCGAGGGTGAACGTGTAGCGGCGTAAATCCTTGGTAATTTCCGCGGCAGACTCGCGGTCCATATCAGGCAACTTGTTGAAAGAACTTCTCAGCGCCTCCCAGGAAACTCTTGCAGGAACTCGGTCGTGCAGAGGCCGGATAAGACCAATGAACGGCAGGAGGTAAGATTTCATTCCATATGATTTCTTCCCGAAATTGCCGTTGCCATCTAAAGTCTCGTGCAGCCTTTTGATGTAGCGCTGCTCGAACTCGTCAAAGGAAATGTCGAGATGGAAAAACTCTCTCTGGATCTCTTCAATGCGGCTGATGCGGTTTGACCGGCATGGTAAGATCGCCTCCTCGAAGCGCGCAATCGCTTCGCCACCCCGATCCTCGTGGTAGCCGGTTTCGAGCATGATGTTTTCGTAGTTGACGTCGCGAAACAGGCTGTTCACGTACGTCCAGTAATTCTTGCCGCGCTCATTGCGGGCCTCGATAACCGCGTCCAGTGTCGCCTCGCAGCCAAGAAACTGGGCCAGTTCCTTCACCAGGAACTTGATGAAAATCCCTTGAGAAATGTCACCCGTTACCGCATCTACCTTGCCCTGAATGTCATACATTCTGTTCAGATCATGCCTCCGGGCTTCGTCCCCGGTGAGCCACTCGGTGTAAACGCCCTTTGGAAAGTAAGCCGCCATTGGCATTCCCGCCAAAGAGATGCGCTCCAGGTAGCGCTTTGGCGTAGTAATCGCGTCCTGATCGGTGATAACGTGGCAATGCGTGTCGTCGATCGGTAGTGCATCGACTGCCTCGAATATTGCCGCGAACTCCGGTTCCTGCCTCGAGAGGAATAGCGCTAGGTGCTCCAGGTGATACAAGCCGCTTCGGTTTGAGCTAGTCATCTGAACACTGGCCGTTGAGCCAGTGTGCGAGCCTTTTGGATAATCTGTCATTTGCGGCCTCCTATCGGTTACACCATGACTTTCAGGTCACAAGATTTCGAATATCTCTCTTGGAGCGGTGGTGAGGACATCGACGCCGGTGCGGGTGACCCGAAAGGTCTCGCTGATTACATAGCCGAACTCTTCATCGATCCAGTTTCCAAGCATTAAATGGAAGGTCATGTTTGGTTGCAGCACGGTCATATCGCCGTCACGCAGGCTCGCTGTGGGTTCGGTCCAGCCAATCCCGTGGGCGTAGCCGCAACGGGATTCCTTTGTCAGTCCCTTCTTCTCGATTGTCCGATAAAACGCGTTCGCAACGTCGCTGCAGGTCGCTCCTGGTTGAACGGCCGCGAGCGCAGCATCCAACCCCTCCAGCTGGATATCATGGACTTTGCGGAGACGATCTGACGGAGCCCCGATTGAGTAGGTGCGCATGAGCGCAGCACAGTAGCCATGGCGGGATCCGGCAAGCTCGATGTTGATTTGCGAACCTTGACGGAAAGTGTCTTCGGTCCAGGGGATATGGCATGTTCCCGTTCGCGGCGTCGCGCAGATCGCTATTTCTTCGAGCCGCGTGCCCGGCTTTCCGTTGACGCCTCGGATCAAGACCGAGGCAATCTCAGCGCAGGCATCGGCTTCGCGCACTCCAGACCGAATGACCTCTGCGGCGCGGGCAATCGCAGCATCAGAAATGGCCGCTGCTTCCCGCATAATTTCGATCTCAAGATCGGATTTGATGAGACGAATCCAGGTGACTGCCTTCGTGCAGTCGACGACGTTGGATGCCTGCAACCGTCTTTTGAATTTGTCGGCGGTGAGGGTGGCGAGGCTGAATTCCTCAATACCGATCCGCTTGTCTGCAACGCCCGCTTCCAGGAGGTAGTCGATAATAGCATTGTATCCGTCCTTATTCGGGTGAGCGATCAACTGCTCTGGATAGGCAAATATTTTGTCCCTCTCCATAAAGCACTGGTGCATAGCAGCCGGGGCATCCATGCGGCGCAGAATAAAGACTGGCTCTTCCTCCGTCGCAAGAACCACCAAGGCTTGAGGTACATAGGCTGATCGAGCAGTGTAACCGGTGAGATAAGTGATGTTGTGCTGATCGGACACAACGAGCGCCTCGACATCTCGGCGCGCCATTTCAGACTTAACCAATGTAAGACGCCGCAGATATTCGCTCCGAGGGAACGCGGGTGGTGCCTTGCTTATCGTCATGTCGGTCATCCTTTATATGAACTTTTTGCTGACAGACCAGTCGCGCGTTAAGAGCAGCGTTTCGAGCCACACCCGAGCGTAGGATCACGGGGTGACGGACTCCATGAGCATTCTGCTCAGGGTCGTGATGTCGTAGACCGGCAGTCCGGTGGATTGGCGAAGTGGCTGTGCAATTCGGGGGAACATGGTACACTCGAGCAACAATGCCCGGATTTCAGGATGTTTCTCCCGCAACCGATCTAAGCACGAGCAGACATCCTCTCGCAGGACACTTAGGTCTGTTCGCACCGGCGGTCGTGCCATTTCGTTTTCCCAAGTTGGCGTGTTTTCAATTCCGCCAACAACCACCCGTGAAATGTCATGTGGATCTGACAAGCCGAGCAGTTCGGGCCCACAGTGAGTGGAATCGAAGGTGAGGACCGCAAGCTTTGCTTCGCCGGACAACTGTCGAACGATCATTGGTATCAGCAAAAGGGCTGACAGAGCAACCCGAACGCGGACAGCAGCTGCAATTGCGGCCTGGTGCCGAATGGCAAAGCCACAGTCTGCTATAATCGCTGTAGCTCCACGGCTGGCAAGGTGCTGCGCTGCTACGATGTAAGGTCCTTCCAGGTATGGATCACCGCGAACGACAACATCCGCCCATGCCCCGGGAACGGTCTCTCGAATGGTCGGGAACGCGAATATCGATGCGTCATGCAAGGACCCAGGTAAAGGTGAGCCGTTTGGGTCAGATCCTGGCTCGAGATCCAGAATTCCAAGGATGCCGTTGCTAACTGAGAATCGTTCTTGACACATGTTCGCACCAGTGGCTTGTGAGGGATAGAAAACCCGGGATGTCACGGGGACTGATCGCCGCCGTGTCGAACCTGACTGGGCTGACTTCAATGAGCATTTTCGCCAGACCGACATAGTCGGCAATCATCAAGCCGGTCTCACAGCGCACGGCGTCGGCCGCGAGCGGGAAGGCAGCGCATTCGAACACAAGTGCGGCAACGTCAGGCTCACGCTTAAGCAGCGATCGTGTGGCTATCATCACATCTTCGACGATGGCCGACGCGGGTAGGTCGGGAATCTGCGCGGCCAATCGCGTCCACGTCTCAGACCCTTCGATGCCGGCTACGGCGACATCGATCTGAGCCGATGACCATCCGGCTGCCGCAAAGTGTTTTTCTCCCATCCGCGTCGCATCATAGGTAAGGATGCCGACTTTCTTGCCCTTGGGAACAGTCGTCGCAGCGAACGGCACCAAGGAGAGGCTCGACAAGGCGACCGGGACCTTTACGGCTGCTGCAAGCTGCCTTTGGAATAGCGACGTAAATCCGCAATTCGAGGTGATCGCCGAAACGCCGTCGTTCTCCAATTGCCGGGCGCAACGGATATAGGCGTCAAGAATATCCTCGTCCCCGTCCATAACAGTTCTGACCGTGGCCCCTGGGACCGCATTTTGTAGGGTTGGAAACGAAAATGTATTGGGATTGCAAAGCGACCCGGCATGAGTGATTGGCAGGTTTTCCAAAAGAAGGAGACCCAGGGTCTTTTCCACTTTCCACCTCCAAAACTGAGAACTTCGTTCTGCCTAGAGCGAGATCAATTTTCGCGGGCAACAGGCGGCTAAACCTACGAATTCAGTGGCATCATTTCGCCTGCGTCAGCGCTGCAAGAGCCTGGCGATGGACCTGGTCGCAGCGAGGCTGGACCATTTCCTGCCAGTCTGGCCGTGCGGGGTTGTAGTGTTCCCGCGTGGCGTTTCGTATACGCTTCCCAATCTCGGTGTTGGCTTGGTCGGGGCGGTATGCGAAAAGCCAATGATCGTTGCGCAGGACTTCGCGGCCTTTGTCCGGGCTGAAGGTGCCAAACTCCAGGCACACATAGGTGTGCCGGCTGCCCAGTGCACCCTGCCAGAACTCGTCTTGCGTACCCGTGATGGCGACTGACGATGAGGTTCCAAGATCGGGCGACGTCACAGATGGTCCAAAGATCTCCAAGGCTCGATGATACCCGTCAAGACCCGAGGAGGTTTCGGTTTGAAGCTCGCCATAGCCATAGGGGCCAAGCCCGGTGTGATAATCAACAATGATCACGTTTTGTCGCTCTGCAATCCTGTAATCCATGCAGATTTTCTCCAAGACTAGCCGCGGCTCAGACGGGCGCTTGCCTCCGAAAAACATGCCTTCGGGTCGGGAATATTGCCCTTTCTTCCGTGCCGTCTGAAACGCGGCCTCGCCATGGGTCGCCCGGAATTCGGCGATCGCGTGCTCTGCGACTGCCAAACTTTCGACTGAGAGGTCCGATGGAACAAGATGATCTGCCAACTCGTCATAGCCCGGATTTTCTGGTAGCGGCTTGGAGAAATCGACGAAATTCCGATTGAGGTCGCATCCCTCGGCAGTGACGCGCCGGTCCCAGGCAAAGCCATATGCGTTCAAGGCGTGAATTAAGAGAATGCCAACAGATTCCCCGAGGCTATTTCCCAACTGCGACTGAAGAAGGGACAACTGCGCTGCGGATCCGCAATAGCCCTCCACACCATGCGTGCCTGCGATAGAAACAAGCACGTTGTCTGCATCGGGGTCTCCGAGATAGGCGACATCCGTAGAGAGTGGCTGGCCTTCAGGTCCACTGTGGCTCGATCGGTAAGATTGGACCTTCGTCGCGTCTAGAAAACGCGTGCGGGCTTCGAAATAGGTAACCGAAAACAGGTTCTTCATGGCGTCTTTATCGCTATGGGGTGGGCGTGCGCTGGCGCCACAGGATGTGGCGCCAGCTCAGAAATCCGCGACTATGGCGCAGGCGAAGCATTCTATTTCCGGCTGGACAAGAAGCTCACTGCACGAGGCTACGAGATGGAAACTAACTCTCGCTCGAACTGCGTCAGAGGCTCATTTCCTTCCTCAGTCACCAGGAAGGATTGCGTGATCGCGATGCCAGTGTCATCGAGCCAAAGACCGGACATGCAATGAAATGCCATGCCCGGCTGCAAGACCGTCGTGTCTCCCGGACGCAAGCTGACCGTACGCTCACCCCATGTCGGCGGGAAACCAAGGCCTATCGAATAGCCGAGGCGTGCTTCCTTCTCGAAACCATGTTTGGCGATCGAGCCGCGCCATACCAGCTCGACCTCTTCGGCCGCCATGCCTGGACGGATGCTGCCCATCGTTGTGTTCAATCCCTCGACCACCGCCGCAGCAAGCCGGCGGTAACTATCCGGCGGCTGGCCCAGAAATACTGTGCGCGTCATCGGGCAATGGTAGTGAAGGCGCGATCCTGCGATCTCTATGTTGAGTGGCGCATCTTTCTTCAAAGGGCGATCGGTCCACAGGCCATGTGGTGTTCGCACGCGTTCATCGGCACAAAAATGCGGAGGGCTTGTCGTATAGACGCCACCGGCGTCAGTTAGCCCAGAAATCTGCGCCTTGTATATCTCTGCAACCACGTCGCACTCGCGCACACCTGGGGCGCATTTTGCGACTGCCGCCGACATCGCGGCATCAACGATTTGACCGGCTTGGCGCATATAGGTCTGCTCTGCGCTGCTCTTCACCAACCGTACGCGGTTGACCAAAAGTTCGGCATCCTCGAACCGTACGTTCGGCAGGGAGCTGACAAACTCGGCGTGGATCCGGGCAGTATAATAATACGCCCCCATCTCGACGCCGATTACACCTTTGTCGAGGCGCCGTTCCTTCAATATCTCAGATACCGGTTGAACGGGATGTGAGGTGGTCGATTGAACGAAACTGTCTGGATACGCGCGGATGTTCTCCTCGCGCAAATAGGTCGTATCGCGCGCCGAAACGGCGTCCATGAACCGGCCGATCCAGATCGGTTGATCCTCGTTGGCGGCGACGACAAGAAACAGTGGAGCATAAAACGCCCATGCGTCGAAGCCCGTCAGATAGAAGATGTTGGCCGGATCAGAAAGAATGAGAGCATCAAATCCTGACGCCTGCATTTCCACTTTTGTAGCGGCAAGGCGCGCCTGGTACTCAGTTTCGGTGAAATAAAGGGCTGGCATAGCGGCTCCTGTTGGCTCGGACTTGGAAACAGTCATGCGCTTCTCGCAGCAAGAGACCTGCTCCATGGGATCTAAATTTGCTTCCACTCTCTGGAGGAAAGCTTCGAATTTATCGGCTGCTCGAGAGGCTTGGCGAATACGCCAAACAATACGAGCGAGAGGTTGGTGGCGGGAATTCGAGAGTATGTCCCGCCACGGAAGGCCCTTGTTTATTAGGCGGTTGCCTCAAGGACCGTATTCTGAGAGCTGCTCCTGGCGCGCCACCAAGTGACGTAAAGCGCGATCATCCACAGGATCGGAAGAAGGGTCAGGAGAGACGCCACGGCGGCCACGGTGGGATCGATCTCGTTGCGAATGTTTTCCCACATTTTCAGTGGCAACGTGCGGACCGAATATCCGCTGACCAAAGATGTCACGACCACCTCGTCAAACGAATGGATGAATGCGAAGAGCGCGCCGCCAATGATCCCCGGTCGGATCAGTGGGAATGTCACCCGCATAAAAGCGGTAAAAGGTCTAGCGCCCATGCTTTTCGCCGCCTGCTCCAAGCGCCTGTCGAAATTGGCGAGAGTCGCGGAAACAATAACGACGACGTAGCTGATTGCGCCAATCGTATGGGCAAGCACGATGCCCGTCTCAGTTCCAATAAACCCTAGATTGACCAGGCCGAAGTAGCTCGCCACGCCGACGACAATGACGGGGATCGTGATCGGAGCAAGAATCACCATTGTCAGCCAGCCTCGAATATCTGATGCGATCCGGCTAAGGCCATAAGCTGCCAAGGTCCCGAGGACGGTCGACAGAGCCGCAACGGCCAAACCAATCTTGATGCTGGTCCAGGCTGCGCCATACCAGGCTTCGTCACCGAAGAAGCTGCCATACCACTGAAACGAGAATCCGGAGGGAGGAAACTGTAGCGTCGCATCGCTGCTGAACGACATGATGATCACGACGACTTCGGGAAACAGCAGGAAGAAAATGACAAGCGTCAAGGTGAGAATGCCGGCAAAACGCGACCATCCGCCACCAACCCGAGCCTGATAAAGTGCCTTGGACCATTGTTTGGATCTTGAAGCGACCGAAAGCTCATTCAGATACTGCTTCACCGCTCGGAGCAGGCTGAACCGTTCCATGAAACCCTTGCGTAGTTTCGGTGCGCTGTCTTGTGTCCCCGAGAGGTTCAGCCCGAACACAGAGAGCATCACCACGGCAATCGCCAGAAGGACGAATGAAGAGGCGCTGACTGAGCCCATATTGAACCCGGTCGATACTTGGGAGGCAATAAAGGTTGAGAGCATCGCGTCTCCTAATCCACCCAACGCCGCTGGCGTGATGTAAAAGCCCAGGCAGATGACGAAGACCAGCAGTGTTCCGCTTCGAACACCAGGCATGCTCAAAGGGAAGTAAACCCGCCAAAAGGCTGTCGATGGCTTCGCGCCCATGCTTTTGGCGGCCGCAATTAAGGATGTGTTGATGCCGAGCATGACACTCACAAGCGGCAGTATCATCATCGGCAGCATGATGTGAACCATGCCGACATAGACAGCGGCGCGATTGTAAATGAGAGGTAGAGGGCTGGAAATAAGGCCCCAATTCATGAGGGCGCTGTTGATCAAACCATTGTCCCCGAGGATCACGACCCAGGAATAGGTGCGCGCCAAACCGCTTGTGAGATAGGGAATAACGACGGGAACGATCAGGACCATGCGCGCGCGCTTAGACGCTGTCGAAATTAGATATGCCGTAGGATATCCGACCAACAAGCAGATGACCGTCGCTATTGCGCTGATCTCCAGAGTCTGTAGCAAGACCCGGATGTTGGCATACTGCCCCAAGAACGAAGAATAGTTCTGAATGCTGAAATTAGGTGCGTTCAGACTTTCGAGAAAAAGCTGGACGGTTGGTACGCCGAATACAACGAGCAGAACCGCCATAGCCGGTAGTACGAGGATTATAGGAGCACGGCCAATTCTTTGAAATACTTGCATCTGTGTGCCTCCCCGGTTCATTCATCGAGCAGACGGACGTCCGCCCGAAGCCAGTCGAGACGCACCGATCCACCGGGGGCAAAAACCTCTTGGCCAGACGCCACGTGTTGACGCACTATTAAGGATTTGTCTCCGACACGGACCTGATATTTCCTCAGGGGTCCGGCGTAGATCATTTCTTCTACAATTCCGGTGACGATCTGGCTCTGACCGAGTTCAGCCGGTGCAGGGGAATTTACCGCAGAGATCCGGACGCGCTCAGGTCGAACCATCGGCACTTTCCCGCGGAAGTTCTGATCGTTGAAGCCAAGCTCCGGTGAATCCAGAACATTTGCTTCTCCCAAGAAGTTGGCAACGAAGCGAGTAGCTGGCCGGTCATAGAGTGCTTCAGGCGTGTCCAGCTGTTCGATTTTGCCGTTCCTCATAACCACGATGCGGTCCGAGAGCGTGAGCGCCTCTTCCTGGTCATGCGTGACGCAAATTGTGGTTTTCCCAAATTCGCGGTGGAGCCCCTTGATCTCCCCCTGCATCTGTTCTCTGAGGTTCCTATCCAGAGCGCCAAGTGGCTCATCCAAGAGAAGGATCGGAGGATCAGCAATAAGGGCGCGCGCAAGAGCGACACGCTGCTGCTGACCGCCGCTGAGTTGCGATGGCATGCGCTCACCAAACGAGTCCAGATGAACTCGCTTGAGCATTCGTTCAACCAAAGGAGCCCGCTCGTTCGCCTTCATGCCCCGCATTTCAAGCGGGAACTCAAGATTTCGTCGGACCGTCAGGTGCGGAAATAGTGCGTAACTTTGAAAGACGATCCCCTGGTCTCGGCCGTATGAAGGCACAGCTGCGACAGACTTGCCTGAGATCAGGATGTCGCCCTTCGTCGGGGATTCAAATCCTGCCAGCATCATCAGCGCCGTGGTTTTACCTGAGCCGCTCGGACCCAGGATGGTCAAAAATTCCCCGCGCCGAACGGTGAGTGAAAGCTCGGTGACAGCTGCGACCGGGCCATACATTTTGGTGACATCGCGAAATTCGATTTGGGCGGGGACGCGGTCTTCCAATTTCTGATCCTCGGTATTTGCCTGTTTTGGCAGTTTCGCGACGGGGTGTTCATCCGACCGCAGGTGAGCAGACTGAGACATGCTGCTGTCCTCCATCCATGGCGCCCAAAGCGCCTGTGTTAGGTTGCCAATGTGCCGACTGGCGACACATTGGCTTCGAGCGTCCGCTGCTTACCGGATGACCCAGTCGCTCCAGCGCTGCACAAGGCGCTGGATATTTGAAAGGCCATCGGGGCCGACTTCGGAATACCAAGCGCCATTCAGAAGGATCGCCTTCTCAAGATACTTGGGATGGCTGGGCAGCGTAAGGCCAAGCTCTTCAGGGATAAGCTTAAATGCGTTCCGGTTGGTGGGGCCTTCCGGATAGAGCTTGGCAAAGGCTGCCTGGTTCTCGGCACGGCTTACGAATTCAACGAACTTCTGGGCATTTTCGGCATTGGGGCTGTTTTTTGGGATGACCCAGTAGTCCCAGGTCATCTTTGCCTGGTTTCGATTGAGCTCCAACGCAGCGCCCTTGGCAATCGCGGAGGCCGCGCGGCCGTCATAAGACATCATGACGTCGCCGGCTCCGCTCAGCATCAGCTGTTGGATTTCGGATCCAGCCGTCCACCACTTGCGGACGTGAGGCTTGATCTTGTCAAGGCTGGCGAAGATCCGGTCGATGTCCATTGGATAGATCTTGTCCGGAGCGACGCCGTCAGCCAAGAGTGCTTCTTCCCAAGGACCTTCCGAGCCGTATTGACCTGAAACCAGGTATCGGACGCCCGGGAATTTCTCGGTATCCCAAAACTCCGCCCAGTTAGTGGGCCTCGCTTTGTCCGCGGGATATTTCTTCGTGTTGTAAACCAGATTGTACGTGTAGAAGAAAAAGCCGACGCCAAAGTCTTGTTTCACATTCGGGACAAGTCCCTCGATATCGTCCTTTCTGAATTTCGAATAATCAATCTTCTCCAGATAGCCTTTCTCGGCAGCTTGCAGGGCCGCACCTTGGCTCATAGGGCCGACATCGATGGTTACGCTATTCGTCTTCTGCATCAGCTCGAGCTGTGCAAACTCGAAGTCTTGAGTCACCGGGATAACCTTGATGCCCGTTTCAGCTTCAAATGGTTTGGCGTAGGCTTCGATCACGTATTTGCCGAGCTGCCCACCGTAGGTTAGTACTCGGACCTCGCCGGCTGTCTGTGCCGAGGCGTTGACAACAGGCGTTGCCAAAGTAGCGACGGCAATGGCGAAGGACGCCTGCATGATTCGTCTGCGGTTGATCAAAATGCTCATCTTCGTTCACCCTCTATTTTTCCCCGCCACTATTGACGAGGTTCTGAAGTTCTGCGGCAAGTAGCGTCTGGCTAAGGCGCCAGGACCCTTTCAACCAAGTTCACCCAGTAGCCAACGCCGAAAGGCAAAGCATCGTCGTTGAAGTCGTATTCGGGGTTGTGGACGGAGGCCGTCGGACCGTTGCCAAGAAAGATGTAAGAACCTGGCCGCGCCTCAAGCATGTATGCGAAATCTTCCGATCCCATACCTGGCTTGATGAGATCGTTGACTGATGCGTGCCCAACCAGATCGCGTGCTGCGTCAACCGCTATCTTCGTCTCGGCCTCGTGGTTCACAGTGACTGGTTCGAGACGGCGATACGCAAAATCGATATCCGCGCCAAACCCGCCGGCGATGCCCTGGGCGGCTTCGAAAATCCCTTTTTCTGCAAAGTCGCGGAGGGCGGGGGAAAGCGTCCGGACAGTCCCGCAAATAACCGCATGCTGCGGGATGATATTATAGGCTTCTCCGGCATGGATCTTGGTCACGGAGATGACCAAAGCCTCTTGAGGATCGGTGTTCCTCGAAACCAAAGTCTGGAGGCCGAGAACGATTTGGGCGCCGATGACAATGGGGTCAATATTCTTGTGAGGCGTCGCGGCGTGACCGCCTCTACCCCGAACAGTAATGTCAAATTCATCGAGCCCCGCCTGAATTGGGCCGCTGCAAATGCTGAATTTGCCGACCTCCAGTCCCGGGTAGTTGTGCATTCCGAAAATCTTGGAGATGCCAAATCGATCCATGATGCCTTCCTGCACCATCTTCTCTGCACCCCGGCCGTCTTCCTCGGCTGGCTGAAATATGAGGGCGACAGCGCCCTTGAAATTGCGCGTCTCCGCCAGATACTTCGCTGCCGCTAGAAGCATTGCAGTATGGCCGTCATGACCACATGCATGCATTTTTCCAGGAGTTTTCGATGCCCACGGTTTTCCGGAGGCTTCCAATATTGGTAGCGCGTCCATGTCGGCACGCAGCCCGATTGTCGGACCGTCACCAAGGTTGCCCTGAATTACGGCAACCAAGCCGGTCTGCGCTATTCCGGTTTCTATGTGGTTGATGCCGAACGAAGCCAATTTTTCGGCGACGAAATTTGCCGTGTCGTGGACGTCATAGTCCAGCTCAGGATTCTCGTGAAGATACCGGCGCCATACCGTCGCTTCGTCTCTAAGCTTTTCGAAGTTTTCAATGCCGCGCATCGTTTATCCTTTTTGATCTTGGATCGCTAAACGAAAAATCCCTCGGCTGCGGATCCGCCACCATCTTCACTGAACTCTCAGGTCCAGGCGACATGTGGGCTTGGGCAGATCATATACCCGCAATTTTGGTTCCCTTTTTTTACCAACGTGCCTTCGCGGGCTGTCCTAGGCAAATAGAGACTCAATATAAGCGCCATCTGGAAACGAGATGGCATACTAGTGGAGGGGGTCAGTTGGGCTTGCCTGAGGGCGTGACGCACTCTTCCCGAGGAGCCACCAGTTTTACGAGGTCGAAGACAAGCTCCGCCCGGACTGGCTCTGTGCGCCATCGCTACACAACCGGCAGCACTGTGCCGGGCAGTGTCGACCAAACGTCCTTGGGATTCTTCCGGCTGCTAGTTCTGATTGGGCAAGGTGCGAAGACCTCGTCGAAACGACGCTACGCAAAGCCCCCCAACTGGTTAAGGGGTACCAGGCTCATTGTGCTCGATTTTGCCCCCTGGAGCGCGGACGTGACACGCGACAGCGCGGCCATCGGGCATTGACACCAGCGGGGGCACGTCAATGCGACAGCGGTCTTGTACGAGCGGGCAGCGCGGGTGGAATGCACACCCGCTCGGTGGGTTGA
>NZ_JABDWM010000038.1:0-25777 GCF_019685295.1 Rhizobium sp. NLR22b | reverse complement strand
AACCGACATTTTCATGCATTGACCAGATCAACGGTCCTAAAAGAATATAAGGAAAATCTTGACGGCGGGACCCTCGTTTCTGACGCCGTGATTGAAACCGCTTTCAAGAACAATAACTTTTCTGACATCCCCGATTGGTGGATGCGCGCGGAAGCTGAAGCCGTGACGCACGTGCTCGAATCCCAGTCGCCGGAAAAGAGATCGGAAATCTTGATCAACATTGCCGAAAAAGAAGATGTTAATCTTAGGATGTTAGGCTATTCGGAAATCGTTGAGCGTGCAGATCTTTTTGAGGAACCCGAGATCAGTCACATTGAACGTGACGCGCTGGGCACCTTCCTAGACGATAATCTCAGTTCCGGGCAATATTATCCAGCAGCTGCAGTGCTTGTGAAAAGATACGATGATCTTAGCAATGAAGATCGCGTCCGCATCCGAGAGACGCTCTGGAACAATGAGAAGCAGAGCCAACGCGCAGACTTCAGCGACGCAATCATTAATTTTAAGCCGTCATTGCTAAAGGATGACCTTTTTCGAAAAGTGGTGCGCGAGAGCCTTGACGTCATGGAAGATCCGCACGGGGCTCTTGAACAATTAGCGTCGTACATCGACAAGAACTCGCGGGCTGATACCGATTTCATCATCAAAGAGTCTTTGCGCCGTTTCGGCAGTGATACTGTCGCTGGCGAAGAACATGGGCTTAACGCTCCTGCACAAGCAATCGCAAAAGTTTCTGACGGCAATATAAGCCCTGAGTATAGGGAGCGAATAGCCGAACTAAGGCGATCCAATACTGAACAGGGGCGCGCCTTGGCATCTGCTTTCCAAGAGCTTGAGCGTGATCGGCCCGCGGAAACCTCGATAGAGAGCGGGATGAGAGGGTCAGCAAAGCTGCTCAGGGAAATCAATCGGAGCCAAAATATGCCGGACAAAATTGCCGCTATTCAAGGCGTAATCAAAGTTGCAAGATCCAATGAAGAGCAGATGAGCGCAGCGCGCAGGGCTTTGATGGATTCCGTTTGCGATCGCGATCGTAGCGTTCGCGGAAGATAATGACAAACTGCCGCCAATGTGAGCCTGGCTAACCCGCTATATTTGAAGCGTCCTCACTCGCCAGAAGGACGTAACCGATGTTCTGCTCCCACGTTGTCCTCGCTGCCCTGATCTGTGATCGGCTCTTCATGGATGAGCGAAGGGAGTTTCTCCATGGAGACTACATTGGAGGTTCTCACAATCAGGAAGTCTGGGCGTAAGGTTCACCGGCATTGGCCGGATGAGGATCGTTTCGGAGAGCTTGCGCCCAGGGTGACGGTGAAGAACAACCGATGGAAGCAATTTTGGGAGGGATGACGATGGATTGACAAACGCCGCTTCATACAAGTCTCTACGCCAATTCTCCATCTTCAAGCGCGCGTCGTCAAGGCTCATGAACCAGTGAGCGTTCAGGCACTCAGCCCGGAACTTGCCGCTGAAACTCTCGATGTAGCTGTTGTCCGTCGGCTTGCCTGGCGCGAGAAGTCGAGCACGACACCCCTGTGGTAGGCCCACAGATCAAGATCTCGGGAGATGAATTCACTGCCATTATCGACGCGAATGGACGCGGGATAACCGACTTGCCGGCATACTCGTTCGAGCGTTTGGACTACGTCCTCGCCCCCGGTAGTTGAAGCGTGCATCGACTGCTGGTGAGAAGCGCGAAAAGGTGTCGACGACTGTCAGCACCCTGATCTTGCGACCCGTGGCCAACTGGTCATGAACGAAATCCATTGCCCAGACGTGATTGGAATGGGTCGGCTCTGTCCGGTCGGCTCGCAGCTTTGCCTTGACCCGGCGCTTGGGAACCTTGTTGCGGAGTTGCAGATCCATCTCCTTGTAAAGACGATAGATTCGCTTCGGATTGACGGGCCAGCCGTCGCGCTTGAGCAGGACATGAACGCGACGATAATCGTAACGCACCCGTGTCTGGCAGATGTCTTTGATCCTCAGCTTCAACTCGGCCTGCTCGCCGCGCCTGGACTTGTAGACATAAAGCGACCGGTCAATCTTCAGCACCGAACATGCGCGCCGGATAGAAACCTTCCAGTCTGCCTTGATCATGTCGACAAGCTTGCGCTTGCGGGCAGGCTTCAAAGCTTTTTTGACAGCACGTCCTGAAGCATCGCCTTGTCCCGCGACAGGTCGGCAACAATCCGCTTCAGCTTGGCGTTCTCCTCCTCGAGCTGCCGCAGACGCTTCATCTCTGACGGCATCAGACCGGCATATTTTTGCGCCAATTGTAGAAGGTCGCGTCCGAAATTCCTGCCTTGCGGCAGACCTCACCGATCGGCGTCCCGTCCTCCGCCTGCTTCAGAACAAAGGCGATCTGCGCTTCCGAAAACTTCGAGGCCTTCATCGAATTCTCCTCTTCTGCCCGACAGGGATAAGTGGAAAATTCCAAGTCTGAGTGGCCTAATTTAACGGGAGCACGTCATGGCCGCTGAGTCGCGCTCGCTCGAGTCGTAGGGTTGCGTGGCTTGGTCGGAACGCTTTCGTGTGCAGTATTACCGGGAAACTGCGAAGGCAGGCGCCGCTTTGTGGCAACCAGCCGACTTGATGAACGGTCGATCCGGGGATCCGACAAACCCGATCAGTGGGTGTCGCTTGAAGGCGCGTTGACCTGTCTTCGATCCGATCTGCGGACTACCGGAGGGCCAGCGGCATGATTCCGCCCAATCGAAGGCCGAATACATGCCTCCACCCGACCAATCCGCCAGACCCGCCAAATTGCCACCGGAAGCCGTCATACATGCCACTGAACATTGATCCAGCGACGATTCGAGGTCGGCACCTGTCGCAGGAAACGCGTCCGACCCGTCGCTCGTCGGGCAGAAGGCCACGGTCGCTCCAGCGCCACTAGCCTAGCGCCCCTCTCTCGTTAGTCTACGGCTTGCCACGCTTCCTTCCGCGTCTGCAGGTCAATGATCCGGTCAAGGAGTGCCCGTTGCGCGCCAAGGGCCTGCAGTTCCTTCTCACTCAAGCGGGTTTCGCTGGCATCGACCTGTTCGTAGGCGGGTGTTTCATGTTCGAGCTCGGCATACCTGCCGGCTGCGTCCGAAGTGGCCGTATTCCCCGGCGGCGGACCATTGGCTGGCTCCTCTTCTGGCGGAAGATTGTGATATTCGGCAAGCGCGTCCTCCACCGGATCGACAAATTGCGTCTCCTCTGGCTCGATATTCGCAGAAGCAGCTTGCTGCATTGGCAATTGTGCGTAGGTAGCGGCCAGATCGAGAGGTTCCGGCTCCGGCAAGGCACCCGTCTGATTTTCAAAGATACGACGCAGCACGCGATCGGAGTAATATTTCACCTTCTTCACGCGAAGCGGCGGCTGCCCCTTGATCAACACGATCTCCATGTCATCGTCGACAAGACGTACCTGTTCGGGGCGCAGCAGCGGCGCGCCCTGTTGAGAGAGTTGGATATTGGTGTCAAAAATGTTGCGCTGGCTGAAAGAGGTGGAGCGAGCACGAAACGTATAATCGCCGATGGCTTTTGAAATGTAGTTCGGCGTCTCGTCATCGGCAGTAGCCATGAATATCTGGATGCCGGTATTGCTGAGGAAATTCTCCTTACCCGCCTGTTCATAGGCCCCGGTCAGCGCCGACAGGCTCTGAATAATGAACATGAAGCGCCCTTTGTAGCCAGCGATCGTTGTGACGGCAGTTTCGATGGCCTCAAGCTTGCCAAGATGCTTGAACTCGTCGAGCAGAAACAATACCTCGAAGATCTCGTCCTTCTTCGGCAGCGTCCGCTGCAGAATTGAGACAACCTGCTGGAAAAACAATCGAACAAGGGGGGCGATAACCTCGAGATCGTTGGGGCTGACGCAGAGAAAAATTGAGGTGGGGTCGCGGCGTAGATCGTAAATCGAAAAGTCCGATGTGGTCGTGGCTGCCTTGATTAAGGGATCAGCCCAGAGATTGAGGCCACCGTCGCCCAGGACAGAGGTGTAGGAAGTAAGAATCTTCGTATCGTTGCCTGCCATGTTATCGAAGATCCGCTGCGCTTCCGTGTTTTGCGTTTCCTCGGCCAGCTGGGCAAAGAGCTTGTACTTCTCACCTGGCTGAGCAAATAGATCATAGACTGCCCCGATCGTCGGCGTGCCACGCTCTATGCAGGCGAGGATGCCTGCGACGAAGAGATCGCGCGCGCCCTCGATAAAGCCTTCCGATCCCTTGCCCTTTGCGGCAATCAGGTTGACGGCAAGCCGACGCGTCTCGCTGAAGCGGCGCTCCGGAGGCATGTTGACGATGTCGAGCACGGGATTGTAGCTGTGGGTTCGTCCTTCGCGGTCAAGCGGCGCAAATTTGAAGACCCTGTCGCCCCGCGCTTTGCGGGCGCGCGAGGTAAGCTCGAACAGTTCACCCTTGACGTCGAGCGCCAGGATTGAACCGTTGAAGGTGAGCAGCGTCGGAATGACCACCCCAACGCCTTTACCGGCGCGCGTGGGCGCCACCACGAGACTATGCGGCTGCTCGCCGTTCGTCAGATATCGGCCGGGCCAGCGCGGACCTGCCGTTTTGCCGAAGACCGGTCCGGTTATCTTGCGGTAGGGTCGGAGATATCCAATGCGCTGCAACTCCTGCCGTCCAGCCCACCGGGCCGTGCCGTGGTGCTGGGCTTTTCGAAGGATCACGATGGCGAGCGCCAGCGTCGCCGCCACCGCGGTGCCGCCGACGATCGCCAGGCCGCGATAGAAGACGGGCGTCGCGTATCCGAGATGGAAAGGCGTTTCATACCAGAAGGCAAATATGTCGAAACCGCTGATCGTCTGGCGGCTCATGCCATGCCGGTAAAAGCTGACATAGATGCTCGCGAACAACAGCCCTGCCACCAGCGATAGCATAAAGGCGAACAGCAGCGTGTTGAGTTTCTCGCTCGCGTTCCGATCCATGGCTCGTGGCTTCCTTACCGCCTAGATGCTCACTCCTGCCTCACGTCCGTTCGGGCGATCGTCCAATTGCCGCGGCATTCTTTCCGCAGCGGGAGATGCCGAACGGCCGCGAGATGCTGAGGCCGGTCCCGTCGGGTTTCCGGTACTTGTACGTCCCGAGGCAGGTACAACAACCTTGGGAGAACGATTTTCCTCCTCTGCCTCGAGCATAGCCGCGATTTCGTCGTCATCTGGCCCGTCGTACGCGACTGACAGTGTCGTGCTCGACGAAGAGCCGCTTTGGGCGAGTGATATTGCGCTATCCCGCGATGACGATTGCAGTTGGAGAACCTCTCCCGTCTTGCCATTGATGCCCGACACCTGCCCTGGCGCTGCCGCTGTCAGAGCAGCCTTCTGCTGCGCCTGATGCTCTGAACCTGCTGACGCCTGCGGCGATCTGGCCTGAACTCCGGGCGGTGCAATTGTTGGTGCGGCATTTTCTGCGCCGACGCTGTTTGTAGCGGTGCTTGCCTGCCAGCCTGCCGGGAGCGCTGGCTTCGGTGGAGCAGCATGCGGCCGCGCGCTATCAGCGTGGGACTGACCCGCAGCCGCTTCCTCGAGCGTCGAAACGGCGCTTTGCTTGCCGGGCCCCTTGTGTGCGGTGGGTTGGACATTCACGGGATCGATGTCCGCTGGAGAATTCCTTTCCTGCAATCGACGCGCCGATCCCATTATGCGAAAGTCTGGCAGGCTGCGGCTCCGCGTCAGCGTAGGAGCTGTTTCACTACCAACCTCTTGCGATACCATATCGGAAGCCAAGCGGGTGGCAGGGAGCGCTCCTGGTGGGGGAACATAAACACAGCCCACCCTACTTTTCTTGAGAGGTCCCTGTCCGTCACCGCTCGATGGTGATGATAGTTTTGTAATGCCCAAAACGGTCGTTTGGGTCACCGTACGGCCCTTAGAATCCAGCCATTCGGTCCGCGAGAAGAGCTTGCCCTTCCTCCCGATGCGATGGTTCGTTGTTTCCTGACCTTCCTTGTTTTTGCCGATCTCCATCCGATAGAATCCGACACGGCGCTTGATCGTCCGACCCTCCGTCGCGTCCAGCCCTTTTGCCGCTATTTCCGCACCGTCACCGCTGACATAGGTCCTGTTGATCAAGCCTCCGAGCCGCTTGATCCTGACGTGATCATTCCCGTCACTCCTCGCTATGAGGAACTTGGATTCGAGCAGCGTCTTCTTGCCGGTCAGCACTTTCTTTCCGTCGCCGGCGTCGTAGTACCGACGAACATAACCGGAGCCGAAGGAGATGGTTCTCGAATGTTCACTGGTTTTGTCATCGATGATAGTGGCTTTGTTCTCGTAGAGCCGATATCGCTTGTGCTTGTAAAACCTCGATCCGTCCGAGCGCTGATAATACAAGTGAACAAAGTTTTCTCCATGCGACCGCGAATCAACGATCTTTTCTCCACCCTCGAGATATTCGACATGCTTGTACCCGATCCGGCCGGAGGTCGTCTTTTCCAGAAGGGCACGACTGCCGTCCGGCATGCGGCGATAGCGCGTCGCTTTGTAATGTCTCCCCATCGCCAGCCTCTCGTAGTACCCGATGCCGGTCTTCTCGTTAACGGCGCTCACGCTGCGATAGATACCTGGGATCTCGATGAGTCTTTCCGGCTTCAGCAAGGGGTCATCCATTTCTAGTCTCCGTCCGGGCTCGTTGCCTTCTTTGGTCAGCCCTTTCGCACTTTCGATTGTGTGCTCGGCCATACCCGTCACTCCTGACTTTGCGTTTGGTTATCGTTCAGCATTCGCTCTCCACATGATGCGCAAACGGCCCGATGCCGCATTCGGCCGATGGCGTGCTTCTGAGTGCTCACCCGGCACGGCCCGTCGGGCGAATACGGGCCATCTGCCTTGCGTCGCTCAGGTCCGGTCGAGCATTCGCTGATCCTTCCTTCATGGACGGCGCATTTCGTTGGCTGGAAGACGGTGCGAAACTCCGGGATGTCGCCTGCGTTGATGACCCTCGCGCCTCGGAACTTACCCGGAGATAGTCAAATCTCGCATCGGGCGCAGGCAGATTGAGCTGCTGCTGTTGCGACGGTTCCAGCGAATGATATATTCTGGCGTATTGTTCGGCGGGCGGACGTTTATTGTAGGTCCGCATGAGCTGGCGCTCACGACTTTCAAGCGTGGAGAAATTGCCGGTCGGGCCGCGATGGGACTTGCCTTGTCCGTCGTATATCGTACCGTAGTTCTGAAGGTAGATCTCTTGCTTGAGAAACTTTTCGGTCAGGGGTCCCTTGGCGGCCAGACCCGCCATTTTCTCACCAGCGAGCAACGTTTTGGCGCCGGTCCGGACGAGTACATCCGATACTCGATCGTTGGGCGAATTCATCTGCTCCGGATCGACGCCCGCGTCGCGCAGAACGGTGACATAATCCTTGCCTTCAAAGTTGTCGGGTCGCCTTTTGATGGTCTGAGAGGCGGTGAACGGGGAAAGAAGCGATTTAGTTGTCGGATTTCTCACCAGCAACTGCGCGGGCCCCGCCACGACAGCAGCGCTGTCGTTCGGATCCACAGCACTCCAGCGATGTTCGTTGTCGCGGCGCCAGGCCTTTACCTCTGGACGCTTGTCGATGGCATATGACTTATAAAGTTGCTCGGCGCTGTAGCTGAGCTTATAGGGACTGCTCTGCCGATCCAATGCTACGGCATCGACCGTTCGATATGGGCCATCCTCACACTTTAGTGCGACGTTTCCCCTGCCGTATTTTTCCAAAAGATCCGAAAGCCGCGTGTCGTAATAATTCGGGCTGCGCCGTTGGAGCGTCTGCTGGCCGTCTTCATGAGTGATCAGAAGATCGGTGACCGGGTGTTTGGTCGAGACGGGCTTGTGACTCATGCCGAATTCGTCCATCTTTGCATTGAATTCGGCCGTTGCAGTAGCGGATTGCTCGGGTGTTTCGCATCGAGCCAGCATGGCTTCATAAAGTTGCGACTTGGTCATGTACATGCCACCGTCTTTGATAAGCACCGGCTGGGCGTCATAGTCCGCCTTGGTGGGCCAATGGCCGTTCTCCTTCTCGAACTGGCCAGGCGGGATCAATCGCCATTTTTCCTCCTCACCGGGCACCGGTTGGACAATGCGCAAGCGCTGTTCGGCCAGTTCCCTGATCTGTTTGTCTTTGAGTTCGAAGTCCTCCAAGATTTCCGCGAGTTCATGATCATCCTCGTTCAAACCGTACTCGTCTTCATGGTCGACCTCATTGCTTGTCGGGGTGTTGCGGGACTGCCCGCCGGCCGCCGGCATTCCACCGTCAGCGTCCGCGGCTGTTCCGATTGATATTCCCGCGCTAGCAGATGCTTTGCCGTTGATGTGCTCCGACAGGGCCGGCTCCGGCGTGGCCGCCACGGTTTCCTTGATTGCCTCTTGTTCGGCATCAGGCGCGTGATCTCCCTGTGACACTTCGCTGTCTTTACCATTTGAGCGAGGGGCGGATCTCTCGCCGATTCTTAGCTTCCCCATCATTGCGGGAAGGTCGTCATCGTTTGACCTGAGGCTGTGCGCATCGTCGTCGTCATTGTCGAACAGCCCGTTTTCCGACGCATCGCGAGATTGAACGTCGGGCGCAAGTGCCGCGGCTCTGGCTCCTGGCTCCTGTATCTTTTGGCTGGTTGAAACGGTACCAGCGACCTCCTTTTCCGGAAAGTCCTGCCGCGGCGTCGAAGGCAAACTTGCATTACGGTCGGCGTCGGCGTCCGTGATATCTACCTCGTTCGGCATGTTCTGTCCTTTTTCTCCTGGAATGATAAGGAATTCCCACGGGCAGATCTCCGCCGTGGCCTATGTTTCACCTTGAATTTGGATAACGACGGGAGCGCGAGGCGCGGGTCGTTCTCGCGGGCTGATCCTGCCGCTGGTGTGCGCGAGGTGCGCGCTCAGCGGCATCGTTCTGAGAATGCGTTCGGATATCTGCCGAATCGCCGCGGTTTGCGGTCAAACGCGCCTCCTCCCGCGCCTGTCTTCTTGCCATATTTCGCACGTCCATTCCGTGGGTCGACGGAGCACCAACTCGTCTTGCCTCCGCCTCGGCCAGGAGGCGCGCCCGTCTTTGCGCGCGGGTTTCGACGTTTCGGGCTCGTCGCTCCTCTGCCATGCGCCGGATACGTTCTCCGCGTGTCTCAATATGCTGTTCGCTGCGCCGATGGCGCCCCCGCAGCGGGCGCTGCCCATCTTGAGGCGGCAGCTCAACCGCGTCATCGCCCCGGTGCTCGGGATCATCAAAGCGTTCCGGATCCGGCATCTCCACATTCCGCTCGACGGCGAGGCCAGCCTCGGCATTCTCATGCATCATTGCCACGCGCGCCCGTCTGCGCTCTTCGGCACGCTCCAGACCTTCCTGTTCCCTGCGCGCGCGATCTCGGGCAATCTCGCGTCGGCGCTGCTCCTCGAACTCGCCCATCCGTTGCTCCCGGATCGCGCCCCCGGCTACTGAGCCGTCACCCCCGGCCTCATTGGGATTGGGCTGCGCCTGCGCTGGGGCCATTGCGCCATGGTTGTGGTCGTCGGGCACCGACGCGGCTTCTTCTGACGAAGTATCGTGCGCGCCTCCTGGAGTGCGTCGGCGACTGGGACCACCTTCCGTCTCTTCAGCGTCGCGCCGACGCCGCAACTCTCCGACCTGCCTCCTGCGCGCTCGTTCTGCTACTGCTTCGCGTCGTGCACGCTCTAGCTGCGCTCGATTCAGGTTCTCAAGGTTCCGCCGAAGTTCCAGGTTCGGTATCGTCGCCTCGTCAATCTCACGGTCGGCGGCCAGCTCCTGGCTGCGGGCTGCATGAGCCGAGTCATCGGCCGTCAGCCTACCAGCCGGCTCTTCGCCACCCCCAGCGCCTGTGAGCTCGGGAAAGACCTCCAGCCCGCCCTCCCTGGCGATATCGACCGTCTCGAAATCTTCCTCGAAGTGGTTCCTGAACTCGATGTTCGCGCGTTGACGGTATTGTTCTCGTGTTGGACCGTGCCCTTCCAGCCCCCGTTGTTCCCGTGAGGTGGCGTCGAGGGCGATCCCATATTCGTAGGCCACGTCTGCAAGACCTTCGCGCAACGTATCGTAATTGAGGAACTGGTTGCGATGCGAAATTGCGAGCCACTCGCCGCGCGCGCTGAGCGCCCGGCGATTGAGGACGACGTGAAGGTGCGGGTGAGGCCTGTTCGTATGAAAGGCGGTGACATAGTCCCATTCAGGGCGGTCGCGCCAGGCGTTTTGCAGCGGGAACATGTCCGAAGTGTCATCGGCACCGTCTCCAATGCGGTTGCGTCCCAGACCGAACATGGCTTCGGCCCAGGCCCGCCCGGCAGCGTGTGCATCCTCCTCGTTTGTGCCGGGAGGAAAACTGACGATGATGTGGGTCGTCAGTTCCTGGTGCCCGTCGATCAGTCGCTGGCCCTCGATATACTTGCCCGTCTGTTCTGCCCATGCCCTTGCCTGGGTCTCGAATTCGTCCACCTCCATCACGCCACCGCCGTACCTTTCGGAGCGGCGCAGCTGGACTTTGCCGTTCTGGCTGAGGTATTGCCATTGCTTGCAGATGCGGCTGATAGTCTGACATCCGCCGCCTCTGACGATATGTACGATCGCCTGTGCTGCCTCGGGCATTGGTTAACCTCCGATCAGCCTACTGAATGAAAGAGGGCTCATTTCGAAATCGCCTCCTTGAGCATGACTCGACCATCGACACGACGCCGCGAGATGTTGAGGATCGTGCCCAGCTGACTGTCCAGCCGCGCGAACTGCTCACCGAATGATATGCGTTGTGCGGCGAATTCCTGCATGTCAACCTTGCCGCTCGCACGATAGGCTGCCTGCAGTCTGGCCAGATGCTGCGAAATGAGACCGATCTGCTCGACGATTTCCTCAAGAACAGCCCGTGTTTTGGGGTCGGTTTCAAGAAACCCGCCTATGCGGCGCGCGGCTATGCGCAAGGCCATGTTGTTGCTGAGTCCGAATGTCCCGGCCTGGTCAGAAAGGACCTCGAACTCGGCTTCGCGCAGCCTCACGCTCACGATCCTATATCCTTTGGGATCGACGCGCTGTGCGCGCCGGCTCCGCGAAGCACCGAATAGATCGGACAAAGCCGAATTTTCGTCATGTGTCATAATAAAATTCTCAAGTAGACAGACAAGGTTGATCGTCGTACTAGTATAGACGCCCGCCTACAAACCCGAATTTTGGGCAGTATAAACGAGCGTCTCCGCCACATCCAAATCTAGGTGGTTACGGTTGAAATATGATTTCGTGTTTTTGAGCGAAACATATATCTCCGACAGATACTTTTCGCCCAAACAAAGAAACATTCGTAGCGCGGTCAACAAGACTGGCCCACTCTTCAATGGCTTTTCGATTATACTTGTAACCTGCTGCCCAAACGACAGAGATTCTAGCGTTAACAGACGAGCTCACCAACATGCGCGGCGGCCACGCGTGCAATGCGATCACTGCACCAGGCCCGAGGCAGGCTGCGGCACGTCGCTGTCATTCGCGAGCCCAGTCGACGGCGACTGACGCAGGAAAACACCTCAAGCGGGTCCTCCACTAGAACGGGCGAAACATAGAAGGGACCGCGGCCGACTCTCGTCGTATCACATCACCATTCCGAAGTTGGACTAAATCCGCTACGGCGCGCCTTCTTAAAATGTAATTAGATGCAGCTCACGAATATTGGGTTGTACTTTGGCGTTGTCAATGGAGTGAAAAATCTCCGACGTTACAATTGAAATATCTATCAGACCTTCGCGGGTTGAATATTGATGATGTCAGACATTATTTTCGCACAACGCAACAAACATACTTTTACATTTTGATGTATCTATCTCAATGACGCAGCAAGGAGCTCCCTAATGAAACTTGTTACCTGTTGCTCTTTCAAAGGCGGTGCCGGCAAGACCACAGCGCTGATGGGCCTGTGTTCGGCCCTTGCAGCCGAAGGAAAAACAGTCGCTCTTTTTGAAGCCGATGAAAACCGGCCGCTGACCCGATGGCAGGAAAATGCAACGCGGCGCGACACCTGGGATCCGCTCTGCGAGATTTTTATTGCCGACGAGATGCCGCTTCTCGAGGCCGCCTATGATCAGGCGAATGGCCGCAACTTCGACTATGCCTTGGTGGATACTCATGGCGGCTCGAGCGAACTCAATAATACCATAATAGCCAGCTCGAACCTCCTGCTAGTCCCAACGATGCTCACGCCGCTCGATGCTGACGAGGCTCTTGCGACCTACCGCTACATCATCGAACTGCTGATGGGTGAAAGCCTCGTCGTTCCCACGGCGATCCTGCGTCAGCGAGTTCCGGTGAGCCGACTGACCTCTTCGCAACGTGCAATCTCGGAGATGCTGAGTGCTTTGCCGCTCACTGATACGCCGATGCACGAACGGGACGCCTTCGCTGCCATGAAGGAGCGTGGCATGTTGCATATGATCATCCGCGATGCCGCCACCAATCCCTCCATGCGTCTAGTTCTACGCAATCTCGAAACTGCGATGGAAGAACTGAGTTTGCTCGAACGCTTTGTGAGCAATGCACTGGAGCACTGACATGGGCATCCGCAAGCCCAACCTTTCGGTGACCGAGGCAAGGCGCCTCGCGTCGGTTCGGTCAGCAGCATCGGGCCAAATCGGGGGATTGAACGACGCCGCAAGTTCTCAGAACCCACAGCGCCCCGATACAGCAGCCGCAACGATATCGAAGAGCAGGAAAGTTACTGCAACTCAGGGCTTCCCCGAAATCTCAGCGACAGGGCAACCCGCCCTTGGGCCGTCCGTGCAGCCAACCACCAACAGGCCGTCCACCCCCGGTCAAACCGCCCTGCCCAAAACGGCCCGACAAAGAGCCACGACGCACGTCACGGCCAAATCCCACGATGTAGCAAAACCGCAGACCGTCCGCTCCCTGCCGCCTCTCCATCAAACCAAAAGGCAGAAAGTGCAGGTTTTCCTTTCTGCGGCCCTTCCGGCACCCGGTGTTTCCCACGTGTTTGAACTGCTATGTCAGCAATATCCGCCGCAAAAGGCACTGCAGATGATCCTGCGGAAAGCTCTGGATGAGTACGAACTCATACTAGAATCCGGCGCATTCCAAACCGCGCCTGAACAATATGCGGCGGACGATACCACCACACCGGAAGTGATAGTGCAGACGTCTCGGATGATCCCGGAATCGCTGCTGAGAATAGCACGCGCACATTTCGATCCGTTAGGTCTCGAAAGCACCCGTGCATTCGGCCGCAAGCTTGCGACGGCCGCGCTTGCCGCCTTCTTCTCCCGCGATGTCAGAAAGCCTTGAGCCTGGAGAGAGATCATTCTCCTGAGTTGCGCGTTTTGTATTGCATCGCACGAACCATCTGAAGCTATCCTGCTCAATGCTGGCGACGCATCGCCGACAAGCAGCCCTGGCCATCGAGAGTTTCTTCGCCAAGCTCAAACAATGGCGACGCGTCGTCACATGCTATCACAAACTCGCAGCCAATATCCTCGGCTTCATCAAGCTGGAAAGCATCATGCTTGGCTCAAATAGTTAACTTGTCACCGCGGCCTAGAAGTGAGACAGGCCCTTTGGACAACTTACTTGCGCAGTCGTGCCACTATTTCGGCACCACAACTTTCTCTAATAATCAACTCATGACCAACAACGACCTTTTTCGGCTTCGCTGATGGGTTTTTAAGATTTTTTAGCAACATCTGAGCGCCTAATTCGCCCATCATTCGCCGTGGTGTCCGAACGGTAGTCAAAGCCGGCTCATAGACAGCCGCGAAAGGAATGTCGTCGAATCCGACGAAGGCGATATCCTGAGGAATGTGCCACCCTTTTTTTCTCGCGTAGCGAATTGCTCCCATCGCCATTTCATCGCTCGCACAAACGACAGCCTCGGGGGGGGCGCCATTCTTCAGTAGCTGCTCCATCGCGATTTGTCCGCCGTCGATGTTGAAACGCTCGACAGCTTCGACGCGGATGCGGTTAGCAAGGCCGGCCGTCGCCATGGCTTTTTCATAACCGTTGATGCGAGCCACGAAGGTTGGACTGCTTCTCGGGCCGCCAAGGTGAGCGATGTCTGAGTACCCTAGTCCGATGAGATGGGCTACCGCTGTTTCGATTGCCTTTTCGTTGTCGATATTGACGTAAGGAACGTTGTCTTCTTCGATCGCACGGGAGACCGCAACCACCCGCTGCTCGAAGCCTGAGAAACCGCGAATAACGTCTGGAAGGTGGCCATTCAGAAGAATGATTCCATCTGCTGCACCATTAAGCAACTGGCGCGCAAGCTCATCTTCTCTGGCGCAATCATATTGCGTGCTTCCGATGATCACACTCATCCCTTCTCTATGGACGGTTTCTTCAATGCCGAGGATCACTTCAGGAAAGAAGGTTGCGGCGATGTTCGGCAAAATTACCAAGACCCTGCCGGCCATTTGGCTGCGGAGCATGCGTGCGCCGTGATTGACGATATATCCGGTCTCTTCAACGATCTGCCGGATCCGTTGTTTGGTTTCGTCCGTCACTCTCGATGAGTCGGCTAACGCACGACTGACGGTTGAGACATCGACATCGGCAAGGCGCGCAATGTCTGCCATGGTTGGCCGGGACTTGTGCGGGCGGCTGGTCGTTACTGGCTTCGAAGGCAATGTTGCCCCTCCTTAGGTAGTGGGCTCTCACAGGATAAAAGAAATCGCTGCTCACCATATTTGTTGGCAAGACGTCGCGCCGGGGTGTCAAAGCCGGTAACTGTACGCGCCCGTTAGCCCTCGGCTGCCCATTTGATAATGCCCTCCCAGTGTCAAATGAGCTGCCTCGTCCACGTATGGTCGAGAGAAAGGTCTTTCGATCCTACTCAATTCACTAATCCAATCGTTTGGATTTTCCTCGTAACGTATAAGTTGATCCGCCTGCTCAATCAAGCTGACTTTCTCCGATTTCCCTGCAAACGAGGAATACAAAAACCAGCCGGAAGGAAAATCTTTCTTACACGGCATTGACACGAATACAAACGATTGGATAGCATTGACAAACGATTGTATCGCATTCGCGTCGCGGAGGGAAATAAATGGTCACTTTGTCAGTCCAACTTTTCACATTGAGGTCGATCGAAGATGACTCCCGGATGCTTGATGCAGTCAAAGCGGCCGGATATCAGAATGTTGAACTCTACGGAGACAAACTCGGCCGCGGGATGGAGCTTGCAAGGCGTCTAAAGGAAACAGGGCTGCGGGCAAGCGGAAGTCATGTTGCCCTGACCGACCTCGTAGACGACCTCGAGCGCGTTATTGCCAATGCGCATGCGTTTGAACTGAGGTCGCTCTTTGTGCCCTCCGTGCCTGTGTCGCAGCGTGGGATGGCAGCAGAAGGCTGGCGCGCGCTTGGGAAGCAGTTGGCCGACCTGAGCGAGAAGCTTTGGGCTCATAACATGACGCTCGGCTATCATAATCACAATTGGGACCTGGACCTCAAGGAAGGCGACAAGACCGCCCTTGATCTGGTTTTCGAAGCTGCAGGCTCTGCTCCTGTGCAATGGGAAGCCGACATCGCATGGCTGACGCGGAGTGGCGTTGATCCGATCGTCTGGCTCAAGCGCCATTCCAATCGTTTGACCGCAGCGCATGTCAAAGATCTGGCGCCAGCCGGGCAAAATGAACAAGAGGCCGGCTGGGCAGACGTCGGGGCTGGGACCCTGGACTGGACGGTTTTGTGGCCTGAAGCTATTGCCAATGGCGCCAAGGTGATGGTGGTCGAGCACGATCGCCCGCTTGATCCCGCCAAGACCGTCGCAAACAGCTTCCGGTATCTGCAGGAGAAGGTGCTTTGAATTCCTGTTCGATGTACATCGGCATCATAGGTTGCGGCGTCATCAGCGCGGCCTATCTGCGCGGTGCCACCCGTTCCAACTACATCCGGGTCAAGTCCGTCGCTGACATTCGCGAAGAAGCTGCGATCGCCCAAGCGTCCGCATTTGGCGTAGACGCCACTAGTATCGACTCAATGCTCGTAGATCCAGCGATTGAGTTGGTAATCAACCTGACTGTGCCGACTGCACATGCTGAGGTTAGTCGCCGCATTTTGGACGCTGGCAAACACGTTTATTCCGAGAAGCCATTGACGGTTTCGCTCGACGATGCACGGGAATTGCTGCAAATGGCCGACGAGAGAAAGCTCCGCATTGGCTGCGCTCCCGACACATTTCTCGGCGCTTCCCATCAGGTTTGCCGCGAGATCATCGACCAGGGACGGGTAGGAACGATTCTTAGCGGATCGGCGAGCTTCCTTTCTCGTGGGATGGAAGCTTGGCATCCAAACCCGGATTTCTTTTTCAAGCCCGGTGGCGGACCAATCCTCGATCTTGGACCGTATTACATTACGGCCCTCATCAACCTTCTTGGTCCTGTCGCTTCCGTTGTTGCTACTTCGGCCACCGGCTACGCGACCCGCATCATCGGCAGCGGCGCGCGCGCTGGAGAGGAGATCGTGGTCGAGACGCCGACCAGCTACAGCGCTTTGCTCTCGTTTCGTAGCGGTGCACGGATCACGCTCGACGCATCCTGGGATGTGTGGAAACACGGTCGCTCGCCGATCGAACTCTACGGCACCAAAGGCACTCTGGTTGTTCCCGATCCGAATTTCTTCGGCGACGAGCCAAGCGTGAGTGAGCGAGACGGCGAGTGGGCGCATGCAGACATTTCTGCCTTCCCTTTTGGCGAGCGTAACAGGACGCTCAGGTCCGGCCGCGAGGTCGCGGACCATCGTTCGATCGGGGTCGTGGACATGGCACAAGCCATCATGAGCGGCCGTCCTCACCGTGCAAGCGGCGAGCTTGCGCTGCATGTGCTGGAGACCTTGCAGGCTATCTTGATATCCGCGACCGAAGGCCGCTCAGTGAGCATCCTGTCCAACTGCGATCGTCCCTCGCCTTTGCCGCGAGGTTCGGGCGAGCGCGTATTTGCGTCGGCGACCGAATCGCCTGCCTGCGAGGTGGTGTGATCAGGACCGCTGGATCGTTTTGGAAGAACAGGAGATAGGCATGCCGGGACCCAGAGTGGATTCGGTTCATGGAGACGAGCATCTGCCGGAAAAGGTGGATGTTGTCGTCATCGGAGGCGGTATCGTCGGCGCATCTACAGCGCTCGAATTGGCCGAGCGTGGCATTAAGGTCGCTCTGTGCGAGAAGGGCGGAATCGGGCAGGAGCAATCCAGTCGCAACTGGGGTTGGGTGCGGCTTTCGCGCCGCGACCCACGCGAAATTCCGCTGATGATCGAAGCGCTACGCATCTGGAGGACGCTCGACCAACGTATCGGCCGGGACACCGGCTACAATCAGGCGAGCATCACTTTCGCCTGCGCGACTGAAACACAGTTCAATACCTACGCTGAGTGGAGGCGCTATCTGGAGCCCTATCAAATCGAAAGCCGTATGTTGAACGGCGACGAGTTCGCGGGAATGTTTCCCGACCTTTCGATCAAGCCTTACGGCGCTCTTCACACACCCAGCGACGGTCGTGCCGAGCCGCAAAAAGCGGCACCAGCGATTGCCGAAGCCGCTCGTGAGAAAGGCGCTGTCATTCTGACGGAATGCGCCGTCAGGGGACTGGATCTTTCGGCCGGACGGATCAGCGGTGTCATCACGGAACGCGGAGCGATCGCCTGCGACGCCGTGGTTATGGCAGGCGGTGTCTGGAGCAATCTGTTCTGTCGGCGCTACGGCATTGACGTGCCGCAACTCAACGTCATGAACTCTGTGTTGAGGACGACGCCTGTCGAAGGGGGGCCGGAGGGCGCTCTGTGGACTAAGGCGTTTGCTCTTCGCAAGCGTCAGGACGGTGGCTACACGATAGCGTCTGGGCACGAAAACATCGTTGATATTGTTCCGAACTCCTTCAGATACGCGCTCAAGTTCCTTCCCTCCTTTCGAGAGGAGTGGCGCTCGCTTCGGTTTCGCCTCTCCGGTCGCTTCCTCGAAGAGCTGCTTATGGCGAAGGCTTGGGAGATGGACGAAGCCAGCCCGTTCGAATACTGCCGCGTGCTCGATCCGGTCCCGTCCAAGAAGTACGCCGACGGAACACTGGCCAAACTCGCCGCGACCTGGCCGATATTTGCCAAGGCTAAAATCGCCCAGCGCTGGGGCGGCTATATCGACGTTCTGCCCGATGCGGTGCCCATCATTTCGGCGGCCGACTCCATTCCGGGCTTCCATATCGCCACCGGCTTTTCGGGGCACGGCTTCGGCATCGCGCCAGCTGCTGGCCGCCTGATGGCTGACATCGTCACCGGTCGTTCGCCGGTCGTCGATCCCTACCACTTTCGTTTGGCACGTTTTTCGGACGGCTCGAAAATCGAGCTTATGCCCGATATGCGCCAATAACGGCAACTGCCCGGCAAGAGGCACTCGATAAAGGTAACCACCGAACCAAAAAAGGAGGGGTTCTGCAATGACGATCGATAAAGAAACACCTAACTTCAACCTCACGCGCAGAAAGACACTGGCTCTTCTTGGCGTTAGCGGCGCGGTGAGCTTCTTTGCTCCCAACCTGCTCGGTCGAGGCGGCGCTCAGGCGGCCGCGCCTTCCAGGCCGACCGGCCAACTTATTGTCGGTCTTTCTCAGGAGCCGACGGTCTTCAATCCGCACAAGCTTCATCTCGAAGTCGACGAAGGGATCCAGTTCGCTCTCTTTGACACGCTCTTCACTGTGAATGAGAAAGGCATTTTCGAACCTTCCCTCGCCGCCGAGGTGCCGACCGTAGCCAATGGCGGCGTCTCCGAGGATGGCCTCAACTGGCGCATCAAGCTGCGGGACGACGTGAAGTGGCACGACGGCGAGCCGTTTACGGCGGAAGACGTGAAGTTCACGCTGGAACTTCTCGTCGATCCGAAATTCAACAGTTGGCGCCGGACAGGACATGAGCTGATTCGCAACCTGACTGTGGTGTCCCCGACTGAATTGACCTGGCGGATGGAGGCGCCTTTTGCGCCGTATCCCTCGATTCTCGCTGCGACCTTTATCGTGGCAGCTCATACGTTCAAGGGTGTCGAAGACAAGAACACTGCGCCGATCGACAGTGCCCCGATTGGAACCGGACCGTTCAAGTTTGTCAGCCGCAGGCCAGGCGACAGCATCGAAGTTGCAGCGAACCTCGACTACTTCGGAGAGGGCCCTTACATCGAGAAAGTCGTCTTCCGCTACATCCCCGATCAGACAGTGCTCTACACCCAGTTCACGACCGGTGACATCGATCTGATCAGCATTTCCTACATTCCGCCGGACAAGTACGCCGAAGCCCAGACTCTCCCCGGTAGAGACGTGCAACTGATGTCGGCGTCGTCGGTCGAGTGCATCGCATTCAACACCGGGCGGTCGCCCTTGGATGAACAGGCGGTCCGCCAGGCGATCTACTATGCTTTCGACCGGGATACGGCGCTTGAGCAGATCTACTACGGCGTGCCGATTGCGACCGAAAGCTACATGCCGCAGCAGTCGTTCTACTACAATCCCAACTTGCCCCAACACGAATTCGATCTTGAAAAGGCCAAGCAACTTCTCGACGCCGCCGGATGGGTTCCAGGCCCTGACGGAATCCGCGTCAAGGACGGGCAACGCCTCTCTTTCACGAATTCGACAACGGCCGGCAACTACGTCCGCGAGCAAGTGCAGCAGTACCTGCAGCAGACGCTTCGGGAGGTTGGCATCGAGATGACTATCGAGAACATGCCGGCGGCTGTGCTTTTCGCTGACTTCTGGCTGAAGTCGCAGTTTCACAGCGTCATGCACGGTCAGGACTTCCTCACAGGATCCGACCCGGACACGAGCGACTTCTTCCTGTCGACCAACAGCGCGGCCAAAGGGGGCGGCGGCCTGAATTTCTGGCAATACTCCAACCCCGAAGTGGACAGGTTGCTGGCCGAGGGCGGCAGGCTGTTCGTGCCCGAGCAGCGCAAGCCCATTTACGCGAAGATCCAGGAGCTCGTGCGTAACGATCTGCCCTTCATCACGATGTGGCAGCGCCGCACGGTTCGCGGCCACAAGGAGGGCCTCACCGGCTACAAGGATAATGTGAACGTGCGTATCGACACCTGGAACATCGGCGACTGGTACTGGTCGTAGAACAAGCCGGGAGGTCTGACCGGACCTCCCACTTCACTTCGGGAGCCTTGATGCCCCAGGAACAGGAAAAACTGTGATGTTTCGATACGTGTTGGGACGTCTCTCGCAGAGCATTGTTCTGCTGGCGATCGTGTCTTTTATCGGTTTCTTTATCATCCACCTCGCGCCCGGAGGTCCCTTGGCGCAATTCGTTGCGATACCCGGAATGACAGCCGCCGACTTGGAGCGTATCTCGGAACAGATGGGCCTCAACCGGCCCCTGCCGGTCCAGTATCTGGAGTGGATCGGAAGGATGCTCACGGGCGAATGGGGCCGCTCCTACCGAGACAATACCCCTGTTCTTTCGGTCATCGCCTCGCATCTGGGTGCGACACTGATGCTCATGGTCACGGCCACGCTGATTGCCGTCCTCGTCGGCTGCTGGATCGGCATCCGCAGCGCTGCGCGCCAGTACTCCCTTTTCGACTATTCCGCGACGATCGTAGCCATGGTCGCCCTTTCGATCCCGACATTCTGGTTTGGCCTAGTAGGGATCTACATATTCTCGATCAGGCTCGGCTGGTTGCCACCGGGCAACATGTACACGGTGGGAGATGAGAGCCTCCTCGGATATGTGAAACATCTCATAATGCCGTCTCTTGTGCTCGGGCTCGTGCACCTCGCGGTCTGGAGCCGCTATATGCGTACGTCAACCCTTGAGGTCCTGAATCAGGACTATGTCCGCACCGCTCGGGCGAAAGGCATGTCTCAGCGCCGTGTTTTAGTACGACATGTGTTGCGCAACTCGCTCCTGCCAATGATCGCACTTGCCGGGCTTGAGCTCCCGATGCTCTTGAGCGGCGCCGTTGTGACCGAGACGGTGTTCACCTGGCCTGGCATGGGCCGATTGTTTCTCGATAGCCTGAGCTACAAAGACTATCCGGTCGTTCTGGGTCTACTGATGTTCTCTGCGGTGCTAGTCATCGCCGGAAATTTCATCGCCGATCTCGCGATCGCGCTGGTCGATCCCCGCATCCGTCATGCGTGAGGAGGTAACAATGACATTCGATTCCGCCGCAATTTCGCTCTCTCCGCAGCCCGCGACCAACCCCGCGCTTCGTCGCTTCATGCGTCATAAGCTGGCGATCCTTGGCATCGTCTGTGTGGCAACGCTCATCTTGGCAAGTGTAGTTGGTCCGTATCTCCTGTCCTATGACCATCTTTACATCGACCTTCGCGCGCGCTTCGCACCGCCGATGACGGGCCACCATTTCCTAGGCACGGATCCGCTCGGCCGCGATGTTGCCGCGCGCCTTCTGATGGCGGGGCGCGTGTCCCTTCTCGTGGCATTTTCGGCGATGTTCATCAGCATTGTCATCGGCGTCAGCATTGGGATCATCGCCGGCTACTACGGTGGCAAGGTTGGTGCCGTGTTGATGCGTGTCGTTGATGCCTTCCTGTGCTTTCCGTCCATCTTGCTCTTGCTAACGCTCGCGGCATTCATTCGACCGAGCCCGATGATGATCACCTTATTGATCGCCGCGGCGAGCTGGATGGAGATCGCTCGTATCGTGTCGGCAGAGGTCAGGTCTCTGAAAGAACGCGATTTTGTCGCGGCCGCCAGAATGGCAGGCCTTTCCAATCGCTGGATCATGACCCGTGAGCTGCTGCCGAACGTGATGGGGCCAATCATCGTCGCCGCCACCCTGACCGTCGCTCGTTCCATCCTTTCGGAGGCTTACATCAGCTTCCTCGGGTATGGGATTCAGCCGCCGTACCCAAGCTGGGGCAATATGCTCAACGGCGCGCAGCAGTATCTCGCGACTGCGCCATGGCTGGCCATTGTTCCCGGCCTCGTAATCACGCTGGCCGTCACCAGCTTCAACTTCATCGGCGACGGACTGCGCGACGCCCTCGATATCAGGAGCCAAGACTGATCATGATGGCGAATACTCTTTCCGTCGAAGCCACAACTGCAGCCGCGCCGAGGGATGCGGTCCTATCGGTTCGAGGACTCTCAGTCCGGCTTCCAAAAAACATGGAGCGGACCTTTGCGGTCGAGAATATCTCATTCGATCTGATGAAGGGAGAAATTCTGTGCATCATCGGTGAGTCCGGCTCCGGTAAATCCGTTACGGCAAATACGATCATGGGCCTGCTGCCGCAGACGATCAGAGCGACCGGCGGCAGCATCCTTTTGGCAGGCAAGGACCTCCTGAAGCTTCCAGAGCGCGAGTTGTTGTCGTTGCGGGGACGCACGGTCTCGATGATCTTCCAGGATCCTTTGTCGGCACTTAATCCGTTGATGCGGATTGGCGACCAGATCGCCGAAGTGATGGAGGTTCATGCTGCAAGTACGGCCTACTCGCGGCGCGCTAAGGTTCTGGAGCTCCTCGAAGAGGTCAGCTTGCCCGATCCCAAGGTTTTGCAACACCAGTATCCTTTCCGTTTGTCAGGAGGGCAACGCCAGCGCGTGATGATCGCGATGGCTTTGGCTCTCGATCCAGATATCCTGATCGCGGATGAACCTACGACGGCGCTTGACGTCACCACTCAAGCCCAGATCCTCGAACTTATCCGCAGAATTCAACGGCGCAAAAAGATGAGCGTGATGTTCATCACCCATGACTTCGGCGTTGTAGCGGATATCGCCGATCGCGTTCTCGTAATGGAAAAGGGCAGTCTTGTCGAACAGGGCTTTGTCAAGGACGTCTTGGAGCGACCGACCCATCCGTATACGAGAAAGCTCATCGCCGCCGTGCCACGGATGTCGCAATCCGATCGTGAAGGCTCTACCGATGCGCGTGTCCTGCTGAAAATAGAACATCTCAGCAAAACCTATCAAACCTCTGCTGGCATCTTCAGGTCGCCACGCATCGTCAAAGCCGTGGATGATGTTAACATCACGCTTTTTGAAGGGCGGACCTTGGGTATTGTCGGAGAGTCTGGGTCCGGCAAGTCGACGCTTGGCAAGATAATCGTCAAGTTGATGGACAGCGATAGTGGGCGCATTGTTTTTCGGGGAACGGATATTGCGCAGATGTCCGACAAGGACTTCCGTACTCAAAGGCCTTTCATTCAGATGGTCTTTCAGGATCCGTTCGCATCGCTGAATCCACGGCATACGGTCTTTACGGCCTTGACCGCCGGACCTCTGGCCCATGGAGGCATGACGGTCGCCGCCGCGCGCGAAAAAGCGGCCCGCCTTCTCGATCTCGTTGGCCTAGACGAGAAAAGCTTGTCTCGATATCCGCACGAATTCTCCGGCGGCCAGAGGCAGCGCATCGGCATTGCACGGGCTTTGATGTTCGATCCGCAGGTTCTGGTGGCCGACGAGGCTGTCTCTGCGCTTGATGTATCCATCCAGGCGCAGATACTCGATCTTCTCACCCGCATCCAGAAAGAGATGAGGATCGCGATGATCTTCATCACCCATGATTTGCGCATAGCAAGCAAGATTTGCGACGAAATCATCGTTATGCATCGCGGCCAGATCGTAGAGCAGGGCTCGCCGTCATCGATTTTCCGCCAGCCTAGTCACGAGTATACGCAGCGGCTGGTTGCCTCCATTCCCGGTGCCGATTGGGTTGGAACGTGAGTACGTCCTATGGCATTTGAGTCGCCCACTCTAGCATTCGCCACCGCTATCGAAGCCGCCGCGCAAAGCTACACTGACGATGAGCGAGAATCGGGGTTGATGAATTTCATTGACGGATTGGCTGCGGCCTACGCCGGATACCGGCGGCCGGAAATGAAGAAGCTGCTTGAAAGCCCCATTGTCGATCTATCCGTTACTCATCCCGCATGGCTGATCGGCAGCCAGTTGAGATGTCGCCCGGCGGATGCGGTGCTCCTTAACGCCATGGCGGGTCATCTCGACGATTTCGATGACGACGAAGCAATCGTCTCCATAGCGCATGTGACGGTACCAACCATGGCCGCTGTTCTCGCCGCAGCAGCTAGCCTCGATGTGAGTGGATCCGTCATTCTCAACGGTTACCTCACCGGTGTGGAAACTATGGTCGCACTCGGGGAATTGCTAAACCCCAGGCATTATGCACTCGGCTGGCATGCCTCGGCGACCCTGGGCGTTTTTGGCGCAGCAATGGCGGCCGCGCACGTGTTCGGGTTGACGGCCGAGGAAAAAGCAACAGCCCTCGCCTTTGCAGTTACCGCCAGCAGCGGAACGCGTTCTGCCTTCGGAAGCAGCGCCAAACCATGGCAGGTCGCCGCTGCGGCGCGAAACGGTTTCAACGCGGTCCTACTGGCTAGGGCCGGGCTCGACGCGAATGCGTCGCTTTTTGGCCCGATGGGATTAGCAGAACTCTATGGCGGCGAGCCCGGGCGGATCGATGCCACGATCGCCAGGCTTGGCCGCAGTTCGCCGTTCATTGAGCCGGGTGTAACGATCAAGGCCTATCCTTGCTGCACCGCTGCCCATACGGCGATGGAAGCGTGCGAATTAATACGTGCCCGGATCGCCAACTTGTCATGGCGGGACATTGCGTCGGTGACCGTGGATGTCGGAAGAACGATTCCCTCCATCCTTGCACACAATACGCCGCAGACAGCCTTGGAAGGCAAGTTCAGTATGCAGTTTTGTGCTGCGATCGCGCTTTGCCTGCCTTCCGCAGGTTTGGAAGCCTTCACAGACGAACAGCTCGAGGATCCCGCGATTCGTCATGTGATGGAACGCGTGGAGATGCGCGGGCTTCCGAAGCAAGAGGATCCCTTCCTGTGCAAGGTCACAGTCATGTTGACCAATGGAGAATCGATCATCGAAATCGTGGATCGACCGAAGGGCAGTCCGGAAAGGCCTTTTCAGCGAGGCGATATGCAGCGCAAGTTTGTAAAGCTCTGCGATGGTGCAAGAGCAGAAGAGATATTCGAGCATCTTTACCGTTTGCCGTCCGCCGGAAGTTGGGATGCCTTTGAACGGCAATTGACAAGCCTCTGGGGAGGCTAGCTTGCCAACGCTTAATGCCGGTGCGATGGAAGCCGGCAAAGCCGACTTCCATCGTGCATTTAGCGAACTACGACGTACATCTTGCGCACGGTCTCGATCGTCCGCCAAGTGCCGCGGAAACCCGGCTTAAACAGAAAGCTGTCGCCTGCGCGGTAAATCTTGGGCTCGCCACCGTTTTCAGTGATCTCTACGACGCCTTGCAGGATGAGACAATATTCGTAGACGCCATCCTTAATGGCGTGGGTCAATCCCGGTGTGGCTTCCCAGATGCCTGTCCGAACCCTTCCATCAAATGATAAGTCTTGAAGCCAGGTGCGGAAATCCGGATCGCCTTCAATCCTTTCTCCTGCTGAAGGTTTTCTGCCTATTGGTTCGGGCAGTTTGTCGGCGTCGTTTACAAGTGTGACGAGAAGTGACATGGATGCTCCATAGTTGTTGCGCAATCGTTTGTATGACGCGGTACAAACGATTGTCAATCCCATGAGGGTGTCTTGCTCACTGATTGTCGCGAGCTAAAGGAGGCGCCGCCAAGTGAACCGCGCCGGGTTTGCCGGAGGCTTCAACTTCTCAGAAAGTGGAGCCGATATGAGCAAGACAACAAACAAATTTTCACCGGGAGTCCGCGCCTGTACGGTGCGGATGGCTTTGGATCACGAAGGCGAAAATTCCTCGCTGTGGGCAGCGGCTTGCTCGATCGCCGCCAAGATCGGCTGCACGTCGCAGACGCTCAATGAATGGGTGAAGAAGGGCGAAGTGGACGATGGTTCCCGGCCCG
>NZ_JABDWM010000037.1:0-26652 GCF_019685295.1 Rhizobium sp. NLR22b | reverse complement strand
TCACGACGATCGGAGCGGCGGTATCTCCAGCTAGGATTGGTTTGGTCGTGCTGACGGTGCGATAACCCAGGAACTTCCGGGCGGCCGGATTGTAGAGACCCCCGGAATAAGAATAGCTGGTGGCGGCGGAGTTTCCGCGTCCGTCATTGACGGTCACCCTCGTCACCGGATGCATGACGAGGGGCATATAGCTGTTCGAAAAGCTCGTCGATGGAGCATAATCGGCCGCAATCGTCCCCCCCGTTTCCAAGGTGACTTTCCGCAGCAGATTGGGATTGCCCGAACCGGCATTGGAAATGACAGTATCCGTCTGCGAAGCGACGAAGTCGGGAAGGCCATCGCCATTGAAGTCACCCGACAGACCGGAACCGCGCTGCAGGAAAGGCGACACAACCAAGCTATTGCCAGAGCTGCCAAACCACAGGCCGTAGGCTTTGAGGTCCTTGAAGGGATCGGTATTTCTACGATCCTTAGCCGCGACGACATCCACCCTACCGTCATTATCCATATCGCGCAGGATCGGCGTGCCATCAAGTGTCAAGCCGCTTGCAACCTGGATGAAGCTATAGCCAGTCCCGAGCCAGACCGTTGCCACGTAGCTCCCCGATCCGGACGGCGTCGCTTTGACAACGTCCGTCGCGCCGTCACCGTTCATGTCCGCAAGGGCGCAATACGCCGAGGCGGAACTGCAATCGATGCCCATATCCTGGGAATTAAACGTGCTGCCGCCGGCATATTTGTACGCGCTAAGGTTCTGGCCTCTGACGTAACCCTGGCGACCGTAGCCTAAAAAGTCAGCGACTCCGCGGATGTCGTTGCCGACATTGAACAACTGATCGATTCCGTCGCTATCCCAGTCCACTGAGACATTCTTGACAGAATTTGTGCTGTCGTAATCCGTGGGAATGGCGTTACAGACAGCAGTATTGGCGTTCGGGCACAGCGAAGTCGACACGTTCAACGAGGCATCGGTTGTGATAATGCCGCTAACACGGGTCTTGTCGATAATGCTGCATCTGTTTCGCACGTTATAGGTAAATGCGAGATCCTTGGTCAGCTTTCCCGACACAAAACGGCCGCCGAAATAGTTCGGAACCAGCGCTCCCTCATAACAAGAATTCGTTGGAACAGCGACAGTCGACGTGCCGGCGACAGCGCCGGTGCCGCTAAATTTCGTCAACGTAAATTTGAGGGGGTCCGCCACATAGGTACGCAAAGTCGAATCATAGTGATAGGCGAGAAAGGATCCATAGAACTCGTCTCTGCCATCGAAATTCAGATCGCCTGTTTGTCGGGAAAGGAAATAGGAGAGCTGCTTTGCAGCATCCCCAGACGTCGGCGCCGGGAACTGGTTGTTCAACCGCGTGTAGCTGTAGTTGATGTTGTCGTAGACCATCGACCGTATGGTCTTATGCGTGCCACTAACGATATTGTGGGACGAATCAATGACTGCATCTCGTCCATATTGGTCGACCCGGATGAGACGAGACAGATTGGAAAATGGGGCCTGGTCGTATGTCAGGGTATAGCCGCCGGTTACGCCCCCCTCAACCGTGTTACTGTAGTACACGGATTTGAGCCGGTAAGTCGTCCAAGTCAGGCTGTATCCATTCGCCATCGGCAGAAAATCTGGACGACGCTCATAGCCGAAGACGATTTGTGCTTGGCTGTCATAATCGATCGTTGCCGGATAGCACATCGGAAGGTCCGGGCAGGAATAGGTGTATCTCACCTGATGTCCATTCGGATCGGCGACGGAGGTAAGAAGATAACGCCCGAAGTTTTTGGGACGGTTGGCGTCAACATCTTTCGGCAGGTCTACTCCTGCGATCGCCGCCACCGACATGAATTTAGAAACAACTCCATTCCTGTCGGTCACTGTCCATGAATTGGTAGGATTGTCGTAAACAATGCGTAGGAACGACTCATTCTCGGTCGTAAAGTTGGCTCCGGCCGGGCACCACGACGCAGCGGTGCAAAATATCAGGTTTTCGCCATTGAGCATGAAGATGTTTTCTGAAGACCCCGACTGGACCCCAGCACCGGGGCGCTCGATAACGCTAAATCCATCTACCCCCCAGCCGTACCCAAGCCAGCCTTGATACAAACCGCCAAAGCGAGACTTGCGCGCAGAATCGTAATGAAGCGCCAGTTTTGGAGCGATGTCATGATAAGCTGGCAGGTCGAGGCTGATGAGCTGCGTAAAAGACCCATTGCTGGAGATTTGAGGAACCGAAGCTTTCTCCGGCGCATTGACCGCGGGTGAATCCGGTTCAACCGCTGCGGCCGTCGCCGCAAGCGTGGTCGCGCCTGCAGGCTGCGCCGTATCAGACTCAGGCGACGAGGCCGCGTCTTTGGCCTGCCCGTCAACGGTCAGCGTCTCGCCGTCGGCCGGCGCTGAGCCGGCCTTGCCGAGCGTGGTTCGGTCTACCGCCTTGTCCGGTCGCGAAGAAGCGGCCGCAGGCTCGGAAGTAATATCGGACATCGCCGGAGCGTCTGTGGCTGTCCCGCCGAGGCCGGCCGCGCTTCCATTGCCAAGGCCGCTGCCATTGGTTTTGCCGGTCTCGCCCGCAATCGCCGTTCCGGCAATGGCAGAGTTTATTCCCGGCGCAACAAACAACGCAAAGAGAACAGCTGCAGCAGAAGCCGCAACACCCGAACGAAACTGACGCATGAATCCCCCAGATGAATCAAAACGTGCTGAAATTTACACCCTCTAAAGTCGAAAACACTTGGCAGCGCAAGTAGCACCTACGTCGGAATGCAAATAAATGCAACTAACGCCAGTGTAGGAAGCATCTGAGATCAGATCCAGTGTTCGGCATTCACTTCTACGACGCTCCGAAAGCCTGTGGATAGCGTGCCGCAACGCGCTCGAATCCTGCAACGCGTGGTAGTTCGCATTATTGTATTGATTACAAAACTAGTGATTCGGTCCTCATAAATTCATGCAACCGATTGTCGATAGCGCGCTCGATTTCCGGGACTGGTGGTACGCCGAGATTCGGCGCATGTTATTTCTGCGACCTCAAAGCAGGCACTACCCCACCGTCGAAATAGGACGACCGGGAGTTTCCGTTATCTGGCCTGATCGCTCGCGAGCAGATGTGGTATCTCTTGCCGAGATCGAAACAATTCTCGGACGTCGCAGAACCTGCTCGCTGGTGCTGGCCGAGGATCGCTATATTCGCCGCGCGATTACGAGATCCCAGCTTCCCTATTCCAGGGCCAGGGACATAGCGGCCGCCGACTTGACCGCGGCAACTCCATTTCGTCACGACGACGTTTACCTTATGCCGATCACAGGCAACGCCTCCGAAGGCACGACCTACGCCATTGTAAAGAAACCCTTGCTCGATCCGGTCGTTTCCGCTCTCACCGCCGCCAAAATAAAGATCGGAGGCATCTCGCTCGCCGTCTCAGATGGCTCGGCCATTCATCTCACGCAAAGAGCAGTCAGCGAGCTTTTGCCGAAAGCTGCTCTTTCCCTGTCCCATTCGACACGAACGGCAATAACCCTATCTCTGCTGCTTTTGGCGGCCGGCCTGACGCTTGCGCACGCGGTCCTTCGATACGAGGGCGCACTATCGGATCTTGAAAGTGAGATCGCCGCAAAGCGAGAGCAGGCAAGCGCAGTGCGGGCATCTTTAAATGAGCGCGCGAAAGCCGTCGCCGCTTTGGACACCGCGCGGCGGCGCAAAGATGAGTCCGTTCCCGTCATCCAAATATGGGAAGAGATGAGCCGTCAATTGCCGGATACGGCATGGCTTTCCGACATGTCGATCGACGAGGAAACAGTGACCATGTCGGGCTTTTCCCAGTCGGCGGCGAGCTTGATCGGGCCGCTGGAAGAGTCTCAGCTCTTTAGCGAGCCCAGTTTTACGTCACCGGTTGTGCGCGAGGCTGGCGGAACAGACGAGCATTTTGAGATGCGCCTGAAGGTCGAGCGGAAATGACGGACCTGCTGATCGGACTGATGAACGCACCGCAGCGGGTGCAGCAGATGGTTGCCTTTGGATTGCTCGCCTTTGGCACGTTGTGCGTCATCTGGATTTCAGTGCTTACAGGAGACCAGCTGCGCGGCCTGGCGAGCGACATTGACGCGAAGCGATTTGAACTCGGCAAGCTGAACGCAATATTGTCGCGACGGCCTCTGGATGGAGCATCCACGGCCATTTCCGCCGACGTTGCCGCTGCCCTCTACCTCCAGGGCGATACAATGCCCGTGACACGTGCGCGACTTCAGGAGCGCATCAACGCGATCGCAGGAGAAGCCGGGGCGGTCGTTATTTCCATTAGTGTTCTTTCGGAATCTTCGCGCGACGGCGTGCCGTTAATTGGGGTCACAGCTGATATCCAGGGAAGCTTATCGTCCGTTCATAGAGCCATGGTCGGCATCGAGACGTCGAGACCTCCGCTTGTCATTCGAAAAGCTACCATTCGGGCAACCAACCCTATCCAACAGGGACAGCTTCAGGCGCCGCTTCAGCTCTCAACAAGCATGGAAATCTACGGGTCGGTCAATCCGGCAACGAGCGGCCGGCAAAGAGCGGCAGAAGCCAAATGAGATTTCGAGTCCCTGACACGAGTTTTCTGACGACGTTGAGCGCCGCTGCTGCACTCAGCACGCTTTGCCTTGTCAATTTCGCACTGTATGAAATGGCGGTCGATATCTCTCCGCCTGACGCCTCCGAAGAAAGGACAATTCGTCCTTCGGCCACGCCAGCGTTGGAGACCAAGGCGACAGTAGACTTGTCCACTTCACCTGAGACCTTGTCCAGGCCAGTATTCAGTCCAACACGCCGGGAATTCCTCCCCGTTGTTGTCCCTGCAATACCTCCGCCCGAGCCGGTTGTCGCTGCGCCAGCGGTGCAGCTTCCCGCCTTTCGCCTTGAAGGCATTCGAAAAATTGGCCCTGACCTATCGGCGCTATTGGCGGTCAACACAGATGCCCCATCGCAATGGCTGCCAATCGGCGGCACGATCGAGGGGTGGACCATCGACCGTATCGACATTGACAGCGTCGTCTTGCGCGCCGGAGATCAGCAGGCGGTCGTCAACCTCTATCCCGCTGAAGGCCTCGATGTCCGACATAACTAAGAGGCGAGCAGACGACTGCGCTGATGAGGATGGTTTTGCGCTCCTCGCGGTGCTTGCCTTTCTGTTGTTATTCGCTGCGCTACTGATCCCGTTTTCATCCGCTGCCCGTCTCGCCGCTCTGACCTCCCATCACAGTTTCGAGCGGAGCCGGCTTGCCTATGCGGCGGAGGCGATCAATGCCTATACCGCAATGAAGCTTGAAACCGATGGCGCCTGGGCCGCAACCATTGCCGGAGAAGCGAGTGGAAGGTCATGCGCCTCCGGCGACGCGATCGTGACGCTTCGCATTCTCGATCATGCCGGTCTCATTGATCTTAATGTCGCTGGATTAGCCACCATAGAAGCCGGCTTGGCGGCCTTAGGCTTGACCGCCCCACAAGTTACGGATGTCGCCAGCGCAGTTATTCTATTTCGCTCTCGGCAATCTTCCAATTCGCCGATCCCGGCCAAGTCGGAGCCGGAATACGGCTTCAAGCACGCGCCCTTCGAAGATGTGGTTGAACTCCTCGATTTTCCGGAAATGCGGCGGTTCAGCCCGGAACAGATCAGCGAAATATTCACCGTCGATAGCCACAGCGCCGCTGTCAGCCGCGAATTCGCATCTGCCTCCCTCCGCTCTCATCTGACTGATGTTAGCGGTGAAATTCGACACCGGCTGCAGCTTTCGGGCACCTATACGCTGGCGACAAAAATCAACAGCCAAGGCGAATGGGCAACGGATGCCAGAATCGTGGTGACCGGTGACGGTCGACAAACCAACCGCCGTGTGTGGGCGTTGCCGCTTTCGTCGATTTCACGGCGCGGTCTTTCGGATTGTGGGCTCCTCTTAGGACCTGATGCGGCCTCTTGGCTCAAGGAGGCATTGTAACAATGCAGGTGATGGAACGTTCTGAGAAATTTCTCGCTCATCTCGTCAATAGCGGGTTGGTCACTCCGGAAGCCATTCAGCGAATAAGATCTGCAAGGCGGCAGACCGGCCAGCCATTGGACGTGGTTATTCGGGAACTGGGCGTACTTGCCGAACTTACGATTGCATCAGAGATCGCGAGCTCCCTCGATCTCGAGGTCATCGAGGATGGCCTCCCCGGAAACGGCCTTGAATGGCTCGAAAGGCTGGGCTGGGATTTCGCAACCGAGAAGGCGATCGTTCCCCTGGAGAAGGCCGATGACTATCTTCGCCTAGCTGTCGCCGACCCATTTGATCATCAAACAACCGAGGCAGTCTCTTACCTCTTCGATCTGCCATTGCGAATTGGTGTGGCGCCGAGAAGCACCATCGAAGAGCATATTGGCCGTCTTCGACGAGAGTCGAACGCCCCGCTCGATGAGTCGCTTGTAGAGGAAGGGGCCCTCGATGTCGATCTCGAGCGACTCCTTGATGTGGCGCGCGATGCCCCTGTTGTTAAATTTGTCTCGAAGATTGTCCAAAGAGCAATCGACGATAAAGCGACAGACATTCATCTGGAGCCGCAGGCAGAGACGCTCCGTATCCGGCTTCGCCGCGACGGTATCCTGCTCGAAACGGATAATGCGCCCAAATCGCTTCATACGGGCGTGATAAGCCGTTTGAAAATTCTCGCGCGGCTTAACATAGCCGAACGTCGTCTGCCGCAGGATGGCAGATTGCGTTTGGCCGTCAGAGGCCAGGAGGTCGACTTCCGTCTTTCCGTCGTGCCTTCGGTGCATGGGGAAACGGCAGCACTTCGCGTTCTCGATCGCGAGAACATCAAACTCGATCTGGCATCACTAGGCTATGATCCGGCCGCGGCGAGCAAGCTCGACAATCTGACGAGGCGCTCGAATGGCCTCATTCTGGTGACTGGCCCGACCGGATCCGGTAAGACAACAACCCTCTATTCGATCCTGTCGGGGCTCAATCGGTCGAGCGTGAAGATTTTCACCGTCGAAGATCCTGTCGAATATCGCATTGCCGGCATCACGCAATTGCAGATCGATCCAGGGATCGGCCTTTCGTTTGCCACTGCGCTCCGTTCTGTGCTGCGGCAGGATCCCGATATCGTTCTGGTCGGGGAGATTCGCGATCGCGAAACCGCCGAGATCGCAATTCAGGCGGCACTCACTGGTCGACTCGTTCTTTCGACCTTGCATACGAACAGCGCGATCGGTGCGTTCAATCGGCTTCGCGATATGGGAGTCGAACCGTTTTTGCTGGCAGCAACAATCAGAGGCGTGATCGGCCAGCGGCTTCTGCGGCAATGCTGCGAAGTTTGTCGAGACCTCGCGTTCAAAGCCGACTGCATCGCTTGCGAAGGAACCGGCTTCAAGGGACGCAGGGCTACCTATGAGATCCTGGAGGTTTCCGAGCGGTTCAAGGAAGAGATGCGCGCGACCAGCGCCGAAGAAGATCTCGAAGCTGTGGCCATTGAGAACGGCATGGTTCCACTTCGCCAACACGGGCAAAAGCTGGTGGAAAGAGGCCTGACAACGATGGATGAAGTCTTGCGTGTCATCGATGCGGATTAGTCGCCATGCCTAAGTTTGGATACAGCATTTTTTCTGGTGACGGCCGAAAACGGTCTGGCACGGTCGAAGCCACAGATATCGCCGATGCTCGCCGGAAGCTTCGCTCACCGGGCGTGACGATTTCCGACGTTCGGCCCTATGGCGATCGAGGTTTGCAGTCATATCTGCGTCTTCCCAAGTTCGAGCCGAGTTTTGACCAAGCCCGGTTCTTCGGCAATTTGGCAGTCTTGGTGGCGGCCGGGCTAACGTTAGACCAGTCCCTGCGTTCGCTGAGCGCTTCCGCTACCCACCAAAACGAGCGCGAGCGTCTCGACGCTATGCTGGAGCAGATATCTGCCGGGGCGGCGGCCTCATCAGCATTCGCTTCGCTCGACGATCTGCCGGATGACATTCTGTCGCTGATCGCAAGTGGGGAGAAAACGGCCCGGCTGGGGCATGTTCTCTCGGTCATCGCTTCCGACCTGGAACGCCGGAAGAATCAACGCAAGCAGTTGATGGATGCGCTGCTCTATCCGGCCTTTCTGCTCGTCATGATGATCATAGCGCTCGGCGTCGTCACATTCGTGCTTGTGCCGGCTCTTGAACCAATCTTCCAGAGCTCGGAGCGAGAGACCCCCTTGCTGATCGCCGTCTTGTCGGCAGTTGGAAAGTTCATTGAAAATCCAGCCTTCCCGCCTGTCGCTGTGTCGGTTCTGACCCTTACCGGAATTCTTTTTGCATGGCGGGCCCAAGAGCTCTCCCGATTGATGATGGCTGTCGCGCTCAAGATGCCGATTTTCGGGCCACTCATTGTCAAGATGGCGCTTGCCCGCTACCTGCAGACCCTAGCGCTGCTACTCGAAAATGCTGTTGCCATGCCCGAGGCTCTGGCTCTGGCTGCCGATGCGTGCACGATTTCCATTTGCAGAACGAAGTTGTCACCGATCCGCGAAGCGGTGATATCAGGGCGGCGCCTTGCCGAGGCCTTAGCGGAGACAAAACTATTCCCGCCGAGCGTCGTGTCGCTGACCGCAGTCGGAGACGAGGTGAACAAGCTCCCTGCCGTACTCGCCAACGGATCGAATATCCTGCGATCTGGGGCCCAGAGGACCCTCGATAGTCTTCTCTCGCTCATCACTCCAGCGATAACGATCCTGCTGGGACTGCTCGTCGGCGGACTGGTCATCTCTGTCATGACGGCGCTTCTCAGCGTCAACGAGCTGAGCACGCAATGAGCGCAAGAAGCTCCGCCCATCGCCATGCCGGGAGTGCTGGTTTTACGCTCATGGAAATGCTTGTGGTTTTGGCGATATTAGGGATGGTTCTCGCCGTCGCACTACCGCAATTTCATCGTGCGGGTTCGTCTACAACAGCAACCGTCGCGTCTTCAATCGTTCGAGGCGCGCGCTTAGCGCGATTGGTCGCCATCAAGCGGGGGTCAGATACCACTCTATCGATCGATACGGCCACACGCACCGTGCATTTTGATATCAAACATGAAGATATCGTTATTCCGGCTTCTATGTCGATGGTCGCGACGGTTGGCCGCAATGCCGCGACCACTGCCTCCAAGGGGAGCATTCAGTTTCTTGCTGATGGAAGCTCGTCGGGTGGCGAGATCCGGCTTCGTACCGATAAGGAGAAGGAGATCAGGGTCAAGATCAGTTGGCTAACGGGCTCCGCCACAATGGTGTCCGATGATTAATCCGCCACTGCAGAACGATGCAGGCTTTACTCTATTGGAGATGATCGTAGCCTTTGTCATCCTATCGATTTCGATGGCTATCGCATCTCAGACTTTGGCAATTGCTGTTAGGAGTTACCGAACCGCGACTGAACGAAATGAAATGTTGGAGTTAGTGCAGACATTGCGGGCGGAAGAAATTCCCAAACTGACAAGCGCCAGCGCACGGCAGAAAGAAGGAAAAATGGGTCTGTTGCGTTGGAGAATTCGCATGGTCTCGCCGCGCGAACGAGACGCGACAAGCAGTTCGAATTCATTTGCCATCATCTCTGTCGGACCAAAAGCCGGCGCGTTTCGTCAGACCTTCCTGGTTACGTCATTGGTGCAAGGTCAACAGCCATGACGCTGTCCGTAAACTCAAGGAAGGACGAAGAAGGGTTCACTCTTGTCGAAATGCTGGTGACGCTTGCGCTGCTTGCCGCGCTGAGTGCCGTCATGATCGGGGCAATCACTCAGTTTCGCCCGCTAAGAAGGTTGACTGAAGGCGCTGATGGCCAAACGGAAATGATCGCCGCAATCGAATTTCTTCAGCAAACGATCGCCGATGCACGCAGCGTTTATCTTCTTACGGGCACCAGTGAAAAACGGCTTGCATTCGAAGGAACTTCTCATTCGTTGCATTTTCCGACCGTGCTGAGAGTGGGGACGGATCAGCTTGCTCTTCGGGACGTCCTCATCGAGCTCCAGGAAAATGGCGGAAGCGTCTCAATCGTGCTGCGTGATGCTCCACGCCGCTTGGGAAGAGCGATGCCCGCGCCGGTATCCTTTTCCATCATCGAGGATATCGTTGACGCCCATTTTGAATTCATGGATGCGCCGCAGCCCCCCGAAGGCCAAACCGCTCCGACGTGGTTGAACCAATGGAATCGTCCGGAAAAGATGCCTTATGCTGTCAAGATAACCTTGGAGGCAAAACGCGGCACGGCGCCGATTTCCGCCGCAAGAATAGCCTTCTTGCGGTGAGCCATTAAGCTATTCGCTCCGAATATCTGCGTCCTGCCCCTGCCCCCCAGCCTTGCGGTCGCGCCCAAGGGAGATTACCTCGTAAGGCCGGTCCTCCGCCGGGCTCTTATACTGATAAGCCGTGCCCCAGGCATCCAGGATGACACCGGACTTCCTAAGGTAGGGGCCGTTCCAGACACTGCCGTCGGATGGCGTCTGCGTGAGTGCGGTTAGCCCCTCCTCGGTAGAGGGGTAACGGCCGACATCGATGTAGTAGAGCTCTATCGCGTTTTCGATGTTCTTGATCTGAGCTTTTGTGGTCTCGACTTTTGCTGAACCCAGGTACTTCAACACCTGTGGCGCCACGAGAGCGGCAATCAGGCCGATGATGGCGAGTACGACCAATAGTTCAACGAGTGTAAAGCCTTCAATCGCCTGATTGCGATCCGCTGACTGCTCATTACTGTTCGGAATGTATTTGGTCATTATCCAATCGCCTGACTGTAAAAGGTGTTGAAATTCCATGTGACGAACAACGCGAGCGCCAGAAACGGGCCGAAGGGAACCCGAAGCAATGTGATGTCAGGTGTTCGCTTGGCGATGACGCAGAAATAAAGCAGTGCAAGAGCGGATGCGATGAACAGGAAGGCGGGAAAGCTCCACGGATCCAGCCAAACCGCTGCGGCACCTGCGAACTTGACGTCCCCGAGGCCAAGACCGACGACGCCTCTGAAACGCCAATAGACGTACCTCAGGGTCCAGAACATCAGAAAGACAAATGCGCCGAACAGGAGCGCGAGGGCCAATGCCTCAAGCCCGGCCAAGAGTTTGAAGGCCGCGCCGACAACGAGAACGATCGCATTCAACCGGTTCGGAATCACCAGACGGTGAAAGTCGACATAGCTGACCGCAAGCATGCAGACAGCGAGGATCACAGCGAAGGGAACGAGCAACATCAATAGGCCAGCCGCTTGAGATCCTGTTGAACGGCATTTTTTCCTCCGCGTCTTTTTTGAATGTCCGACCGGAAGTCCAGTTGTCTGCGAAACTCGTCGGTCACATCGCGGGCTTCGCTCACGTCGCGAACGATGCGTGGTTTGATGAAAATCAGGAGCTCGGTTTTCTTGATCGAATCCGTCTTGTTCTTGAAGGCATTGCCGAGGAGCGGAATATCGCCGAGAAGCGGCACTTGGCTGCGGTCCACGCTGTTTTTCTGTTGGATCAGACCGCCCAGAGCCAAACTTTCGTTGTCGTTCACAACCACCCGCGTCGAGACTTTGCGCTGTTGAATGGTTGGCGAGTCAATGCCTGATGAAGTCGTCTTCACGACGTCGCTGACCTCTTGCTCGATGTCGAGCATGACTCGCCCGGAACTATTCACCCGCGGAATCACCGACAGAATAATGCCTGTATCCTTCAACTGGATTGAATTGATGACCGGCGAATCTCCGTTCACGCTTGCGGCCTGCTGCGTCACGATCGGAACCTGGTCACCAACCTGCAACGTCGCCTTTTGATTGTTCAACGCCATCAGCGTTGGCGCCGAAACGACGTTGACGTCTGTGATGCTGGAGAGAGCGTTCAGCGTCACGCGGATGTCGTTGGTCGCATAGCTCCAGCCGAAGCCGGGAAATGCCATGCGAGTGCCTCCACTTGCAAGATCTGAAAATGCGACGCCGAAATTGCCGTTTTCGAAAAACCAGCGAAGACCGAACTTCAGTTCGTTGTTCAACGTCACCTCAGCGATAACGGCCTCGAGAAGAACCTGGGTCGGGACGACATCCAGCTGCCGCAAGAGCTGTTGAATATGCTCATATTCCCGAGCGGTCGTGGAAATCAGCAAGGCGTTGTTTTCGACATCGGCAACAATCGAGGTTTTCACCTTGGCCGGTTCCGCACTGTAGCCTTCGAGCGGGCTCGGCGCAGCTGTTTCAGTCGCCTCTGCCGTTTGGGCCTGGTCATCCGCCGTTGAAAGGCTCGCCTGCTCGAGATTGGGAGCAACTGCGTTTGCGGACTGGCCGGCCGCGTCTGAAGACGACTGTCCGTTGACGACAGCCTGCAATACCTTGGCAAGCTCTTTTGCGGGCCGGTTCTGGATGTCATAAACGAAGAGCTGCTCTTCGTTGGTGCTTGCAAGCCGATCGAGCTTCTGAATCCAGCTTGAAGCGCGCTGCAGGTACGCCGGGCGCGAGGTGATCACCAATACCGAGTTCAGGCGCTCGTTGGGAATGAAGCGAATGATCTTGCCGCCGCCGCTGTCGTTGGCAAAGATCGTGTCGAGCTCTTTGGCGACGGCAGATGGCTGTGACGCTTTCAAGGGATGAAGAGCGACCGACATGCCTTCCATCCAATCGACGTCGAATACGCTGATTGCCTCGCGCATGGCGGAAAGATCATTGTTCGTACCGGCAAGCATCAGAAGGTTGCGTGTCGCATCCACCCGCAGGATCGAGCCCTGGCGGCTGATCGGCTCAAGGATACCCTTCATCTCCTCGGCGGAGACATATTTGAGCTCGACCACTTGCACCTTGATGCCAGGCCCCTTCGGCGAGACCGATGGCACGCTCACCTGTGGGGTCGAGGAAAACGCCTCAGAAGAAGGAACGACTTGATAGCTATCTTGCCGCTTCACCACGACTGCACCGTTGACGGACAAAGCGGCCTCAAAAATATCGAGGAGTGCCTCGCGAGACACAGGGCTTGTCGTCTGCAATGTCACGGTGCCGGAGACGCGTGGATCGACGATATAGTTCAGGCCGAGCGTATCTCCGAGTACGCTTTTTGCGGCCGCCGCAATGGACGCCCCGACAAGATTGAGGCTGTAGCCATCTCCACCCTTCGAAAGCTGTCCGACTGACACGGGCGGAGCGCCGTAAGACACGAATGTGCCGCTCCCTTGGTGCATGGCGCCATTGAAGTTTTGGTCCGATGACGCGCTACCAATAACGCGGGACGAGAAGCGGGTGGTCGGAAGAGGTTTGCCGGTGGAATCCAGTTCGTTCAGCTTGACCGACAGCACATCTTCTACTGAATCCGTGGAGCTACAGGCGGCGAGCAGCAGCAAGCCGAACAGACAAAGGGGCACCACAGATTTCATGAAAGGGACTCGCTCTTCTAATGAAGAGACATTACGCACCTCGTCATCTGCCCGCATCCGAGGGCGGCTGAAATGCTATTAGTTTCCACAATTATTAGTAGATATTTAATGAATGGAAAACGCCGCTGGTCTTCAGTATAGCGTTTCACCTCAGAAGCCTCCAACGTCGGCTTCTTAACCGTCCCCTCTTGGGCTAACGCAGACACATCCGGTCGGCTTAGATTGAAGCTTTCGCCGATATAGCTCTACATAGTTTGGAAGCTGCTGTTGGTGGCTTCGTCTTAGGAGGTTTAGCCGGTCTGCTCGACCGGGTGCCGTTTTCGTTCGCCGTCTGCGGCACCAAGGCGAGATGATCGCGGTGTAAGAAGGACTTTTCCTGCGTGGTGCTACCTGCACCGATTGCGACCTTGGCGACCGGATAAGTGAAGGTCACCGGAGCGTCGTCTCGGCGACGTTTGATAACCGGTTGGCGCGGTCCCCCTTCAACACTCGAAGCCGCCGTTGGCTCGTGCCACTGTCAATGACACCGACTCGCCTTGTTTGGGCTTCGACACTCGAGTCAATGAAATCTGTTAAGAGCGGAGCAGCGAAACCGCCTTTCTGCTGCGGCCACGATCATCTTAGCATCACCGGAGGTTATGTCTAAGTCCATTGCAAAAGGCTCTGCCAGTTCTGATCTCAGTTGAAGGATATGCACTAAGCTATTGCGGGCGGCAATCCGGTCTTTATCCGCTTCGTTGATCATGATCTCTAATAACCTGCACCCTAATTCACGATCATCGAAATTTTCAAGATAGATGTCAGCTAGGTTTATCGCGCTCATCCGGCTGTTCTCCCATCCGATATCGTCGTCTGACATAATCAAAGAGCGCAGCATTTCTCTGTATTTTTCGACCAGGCCCAGGTATCTGCATAACGCTTTTAGAGCCAGCTCCCCGTAAATGTCGCGATCCGGACCCGACAAATACCTTTCGATCAATATCGCATCAGAAGCGTCGCCGCAAAGACCGACAACATATATCGCAGAACTGATATTTCCTCGCGACGATCTAAGGATACTTCTCGCATACTCCAATTCATTCGCGGTTACCTCTCCGCGAGCTACCCCCTGCGCACGTTTGCGGATTTCCTTGATATCCATCTTCGCTCCATTCCGTATCTTCGACAGCCCATCCTACCGCTGCCCCCACGGGCTTGCCACATTTTCGCGCTTGTCGTGGGACCGATTGGTAATTTTTCCATTCAGCGCCTCGTTCGCGAGGTCCGCACTCCTGCTGGCTCGTGACCTGCCACGGGTAATTTCCTCCAGATTGGATTAGAGTCCGGCCCATTGAAGGACGGACGCATGAAGAAGCAGAGATTTACGGAAGAGCAGATTATTGCGGTGCTGAAGGAGCAGGAGGCTGGCGCGAAGGTGGCCGAGCTCTGCCGCAAGCATGGGATTTCGGACGCGACATTTTACAACTGGAAAGCCAATACGGCGGTATGGAGGTCTCCGAGGCGAAGCGTCTGAAGGCGCTCGAAGAGGAGAACGCCAAGCTGAAGAAGCTGCTCGCCGAGCAGATGCTGGATGCCGCCGCACTCCGCGAGCTTCTGGCAAAAAAATGGTAGGGCCTGCCGCCAAGCGTGACGCCGTCGCGCATCTGAAGACCGTGATGGATCTTTCTGAACGGCGGGCCTGCCAGATCATATCCGCCGACCGCAAGATGATCCGTTATCGGCCGAGCCGACCGCCGGAGGTCGAACTGCGGGCAAGACTGCGCGACCTCGCCAACGAGCGACGGCGTTTCGGCTACCGGCGGCTGTTCGTCCTGCTCAAGCGGGAGGGAGAGCCGTCCGGGGTCAACCGCATCTATCGTCTTTATCGCGAGGAAGGTCTTTCGGTCCGCAAGCGCAAAGCCAGACGGCGTGCCGTCGGCACCCGTGCGCCGATCCTGGTCGAAGCGAAGGCCAATGCCCGCTGGTCGCTGGATTTCGTCCACGACCAGTTTGCCTGCGGAAGGAGGTTTCGCGTGCTCAACATCGTTGATGACGTGACGCGCGAATGCCTGGCGGCAATCCCCGACACATCAATCTGCGGGCGTCGGGTCGCCGCGAACTGACGGCGCTTATCGAACGGCGCGGCAAGCCCGGCATGATCGTCTCCGACCACGGCACGGAGTTCACGTCGAACGCGATCCTCGCCTGGTCAAAGGAGCACAAGGTCGAATGGCACTACATCGCGCCGGGAAAGCCGATGCAGAACGGCTACGTCGAATCCTTCAACGGCCGCATGCGCGACGAACTGCTGAACGAGAGCCTGTTCTTCGGTCTCGGCCACGCCCGCAGCGCCATTTCCGAATGGGCGGAGGACTACAACAATTTCCGGCCACACTCATCGCTCGGATATCAGACCCCGGCCAACTATGCCGGGACTATCGCCGCAACCGGCTCCAACGCTGCGCAAGATGAAGGCTACGCGTTTCCGCCGGTTGCTCCCACCGCGCCAAATGGCGTATCGAAAACCGCCGGGGCTCTAATCGCCGCTGGATGAAAGTTCAGTGGCAGGTCATGATCAACTCACTCTGACCGCGCCTTAGATCGGCGCGGTCGGGGCTCAGCTTCGAATTGGAATATTTCAACGGGGCAAAGTCAGGCGGACGACCAAACCCTTTCCCGCCGCACTCATCGCTTGGTGTCAAACCCCGGCAGACTTCGCCGGGACCATGGCCGAAACCGGCTCCAACGCTACGCAAGATGAAGCTTCGCGTTTCCGTTGCTCACACCGCGCCTGTTGGCGTATTCAAAACCCCCAGGCTCTAAGTCGTCACTGGGTGAAAGTTCAGCGCAGGCCGAACATCCCGCCAACTACATTGCCGGTATCGGCCTTTATCGGCGCGGCGAGTGGTGAACGCGTCCATCTTCCGTTCCCGAAAACCAAAGTGAAGTTGTTGGGATCGACTTCCACGCGTCGGACAGAAACTCTCGGTGGCAGGTCAGCTGGTAACTAGTTCCAAACGCGAAACGTCATCTAACTCTTGCTGCCGCATCAGCTCCATTTCTTTCGGTTAATGCTCACGGGATATATCGTCTTTGCTCGACGGCTTCTGCAAAAGAATTTTAAGTTTTTCTTCGACAACGCGCTGGAATTCCCGGGCATACGCCTCAAATTCGCTTTTGTCTGCTCCCATATCCACACATCCGTCCCTCCACCACAACATCAAGATTGGAAGGTCCCAGATCAACAGTGCCACTTCCATTTTCTCACTATCACTATACGCAGCAGCATCAAGATGACGTATCTTCTCAATGGCTCTCACGGCTTCAATCTTTATAAAAGCCATCTTCCGGATGTTATAGAAGAAGCCACCGCGACTGAATTCCTGTTGAATTTGTTCAGCAAACCTCATCGTTTGCCCTCCCCCATTTTCCAGCCATTGGCGCCTCTCATAATTCCGACAATAGCCGCTGCGGGCACGTATCTCTCGATTAAGACTTCCTGATCTGCGATAGCAAGGCTGTCAGTTTTTGGATTCCCAGTGCCGCCTTGGGAATAATCAAAGTGTCTGCTCGGAACACGGTTCAGATCAATAGCAACCACCGTATCCGATGGCGCTCTTCCGCTGGCCGCATATTCTTGCGCTACGGCTAGCGATTTAGACGTCGAAATGTACTGGCTCCGCTCCTGTCCGTCGTCAGCAATATGATAGCTCGGGTCGAGTTGGGCAAGGGGATCTTTCGCCATCAGACCTGTTGCGAGATAGGGCACTTCGTCTTGCCGAAGCCCTCGATAGACAAGACGCTTGTTGGCTTCTTCCTGCGCCTTAGTCGCGGTCGAGGTTGTCGTTGCGAGAAGTGCTGCAGTGGTAGTTGCTGCGACAGCCATTGCTGGGGAGCCCGATGGTCCCGCCGCAGCAAACGTCCTTGCTCCTGCGGCCGATCGAGCTACAGATTGCCCTGTCGTTCCACCAAAAAAACTCTCCAGTGCGCGCAAAGCATTCCCAATTGTTTCGGAGAATGTCTTCATTCCAACGTTCCCGACCGTACCACCTATATGCCCATTCGGATCGCTTTTATTGACGGGATCATTTTCGGAGTAGCTGTAGCGGTTGGTGCCGACGCCTTCCTTGGTCGGGTCCCAGTCATCCGGCGAGATGAACCGCCCGAAGGCCGGATCGTAGTATCTGGCATTGAGGTACATCAGCCCGGTTTCGGCATCGAAGCGTTCGCCGATATAGCTCTTCTTGGTCTGGAAGCTGGTGTTGGTGGCTTCGCCGTAGGCGGCATAGCCGGTCTGCTCGACCCGGTAGCCGCTTTCGTTGGTCACCTGCCGCACCGAGGCGAGATGATCGCGGTGCAGGAAGAACTTGTCCTGCACGGTCGATCCTGATGTGACGACGATCTTGGCGTCTGAATGCGGATAAAGGGTGTAGATGTCGGTGCCGGGCGTCGAGCGGTCGATCTCGACATTGGCGTCGGGATAGAGCGTCGTGCCGAAGCCCCAGCTCTTCTTCACCCGGGCGCCGTCCGGTCCGTAGGCGAAGCTCACCGTGGCGCCGTTCTGGGTGACGCTCGCCAGCCGGTTGGCGCCGTCCCAGCTCAGCGTGCGGCTACCATCCGAGACCATGTTGCCGTTGGCGTCATAGTCGATGGTCTTGGCACCGATCTGCGTTGCCGCATGCGGGCGGATCGCTGATGCCGCGGGATAGACATAGCTGCCGATCCGCGTGCGGGAGAGAAGATTGTGATTGGTGTCGTAGCTGTAGCTCTCGTCGAGCGTGTTGTCGCCGGCGTTGTCGGCGCCGGTCAGACGAGAGAGATCGTCATAGCCATAGGTCCAGTTGTCGTTGGCTGCCAGGCCGGTGATCATCTTGATCCGGCCGAGTTTGTCGCGGCTGTACTGATTGTCCATCAGCACCGTCGTGCCCTTCGCCGTCGTCACCCGGTCCAGCCAGCGCCGGGTCGGCGAATAGCTGAAGCTGGTCGTCACGCCATTGATGTAATTGATCGTCTGCGTCTGGCCGTCGGCCTCGTAGCTCGTCGAGTCGATCAGTCCCGGGATCCTGGAAAGCAGGTCGGCATCGTTGTAGAGCCAGGGCAAGGTCCTTTTGCCGACGACGATATTGGCAGGCTGATAACCGATCGCCGTGGTCTTGCCGGTCGGGCCGTGCTCGACGGTGGTCGTGCTCGCCACGCCGTCGATGACCGCCCGGGTGATGACCTTGTCGCCGGCGCCGTTATAGAAACGGGTATAGGTCAGCGTCGCATTGGCGTTCTCGGCCTTGGTCAGCATGCCGGCATTGTGCGACTCGCCGGTGGCAGCCGGCTCGTCATAGCTGTTCTGAGCCAGCAGTGTCGGCACCGTCGCTCCCGGTTCCGTCACCTCCTTGCGGGTGACCCGGCCCATCTGGTCGTAGGCCATCGTCGTCACCGCACCGCGTGCATCGGTCTGGCGGATCAGCCGGCCGGCATCGTCATAGTCATAGGACCAGTTGCCGAGATCCGGATCGCTTGCCGTCAGCCGGTTGCCGAGCAGATCGTAGGTGTAGGTCCATTGCGCGCCTTCGGTACCGTCGGAGACAAATACCAATCGACCGAGCCCATCGTAGGCGCGATACTCGGTACTCGCTCCAGAGGCCAACGGCACAATGACATCGACGCGTCCATCGGAGTTGCTGTGGACGCGACGCTGTATCTGCAACTCGTTCGTCTCCAGGACATATTCGAATGAAACTTCTGACGTGAGCCAGTATTTCGAGGTGAAGACGGAATATTGATAGGTTCTCTGAGAGCTGTCGGGATTGACCACCTTGGTCACCCGATTCTGCCAATCGTAGCTCTTCCTCGTCCACTGTCGGGTTTCGCCCGCGAAGTGCGGGAAAGTGGTGCTCTCGACATTGCCCCTGCGGTCATAACTTGTATAGGCGACCCGTCTGGGGCCGGAGCTGGCATCGCCAGGCGTCACCATCTGCCAAGGCCGCCCAAGGCCGTCGTAATAGGTTTGGCTAAACACCTCGCCCGAGCCGTTGGTCTTTGGCGTGTAGGTCGCGACCAACTGCTCCCTAGGGTTGCCCTCGTTCTGGTAACGGATATTGATGTAGTACCCCGAGCCCGCATTCACATAGCCATAGGGCCGGCAATAGGCGTCATAGGTGTAGGTCTCGACGATGCCGTTCCAGTCGGACTTCGTCGCCGGCAGGCCGCAGACCAGATCGTAGGTGGTCGTGCTGACGAAGCGGCTATCACCCGTCAGGGCGCCATTGGCGAAGTAGCGCGGCGCCCGTTCGGCCACCGGATAGAGGTGATAGGTGTCGTCGTAGTCCCATTCGCTGCGATTGCCGAGCGCATCGGTTTCGGCAATCCGATTGCCATAGGCGTCATAGGCATAGCTGGTCGGCGACGTCCGCGGCGTACCGCCCCAACCCATATAGCCAATCTTCTGCGTCAGATTGCCCTTGAGCGGCGGCGACGATATCGACGTCGCTCCATCATAGAGGTATTCCTCATACGCACCGACCGTCGACGCCATTTCTCCAATCCGGACAATCTTGGAAGTCGGAAGCGAAACGATATAGGCGGATATATTTGGCGCGAAGGTAAATGTGGTTCTCTTCTCGTCGCCAGTGGTGAGACCCGTGGTTTGGTTGCCGGCGGCATCGATCGTGCGGCCGCGGTCCGTGATCTCAATTACGTTTCCGTAAGCATCGAAACTCCGCTCCGTCCGTAGGAATGTGGTCAATCCTCCTTCGGTCAGCGTCGTCGCCGTCGCCTTGTTTCTGGCCACATAGGGCTTTGAACCCGTGTTGATGGTATATTCCTGTGCAACCCGTTTGGATTCCGTATTTGCTCCGTTGCGCAAAACCGTTGTTTCCGGCAGTCCGTAACTGGCGAGGTCCTGCCGATACGTCGTCACCAGGATCGGATTGGACGTCTCCCCGGCTGCGAGCGGCTTCGTCTCTGTAACGGTGCGATAGCCAAGGAATTTGCGGGCAGCAGGATCATAGAGACCGCCGGAATAGGCATAATTCGTCACGCTATTGCCGTAGCCGCGCCTGTCATCCACGGTGAGCGTCGTCACCGCATGCATGACCATTGGCATGAAGCTGTTGGCAAAACGCGTCGAGGGGGTGTAATCGATGTTGATCGTTCCGCCCGTCGCAAGCGTAATCCCGCGCAGGAGATTGGGATTGCCCGAGCCAGCATTTGAGATCGTCGTTTCCGTTTGCGAAGCGACGAAATCCGGAAGACCGTCGCCATTGAAATCGCCTGAAAGGCCGGAGCCGCGCTGCAGGAAAGGCGAGACGACGAGGGTGTTGCCTTGCTGACCGAACCAGAGACCATAGGCATTCAGGTCCTTGAAAGGATCAGTGTCCTTGCGATCCTTGGTGGCGACCACATCGACCTTCCCATCATTGTCCATGTCGCGCAGGATCGGCGGCCCCGCGAGGGCCAACTCGCCCGTGACCTGGATGAAGCTGCTGCCGGTGCCGAGCCACACTACCGCCACATAACTCGTCCCGGAGGTCGTCGCTCTGACAACGTCCGTCACACCGTCGCCGTTCATGTCCGCGAGGGCGCAATAGGCCGAAGCTGAATTGCAACCGATGCCCATCGCCTCAGTCGTCCAAGAGGTTCCGTTGGCATACTTGTAGGCCAAAAGGTCTTGGCCCCTGACCACGCCTTGGCGGCCACCCCCGAGAAAGTCCGCAACTCCGCGGATGTAATCGCCCATATTGAAAAGCTGGTCTATGCCATCGCCATCCGTATCGATCGAGGCGTTCTTCACCGTATTGGAACTGTCGTAATTCGTGGGAATGACGCTGCAGACAGAAGAATAGGGTTCCGGGCAAAGGGAGGCAGATAGATTCAGAGAGGAATCGGTGGTGATAATGCCACTGACGCGGGTCTTGGTGACAGAACCGTTGCTGCCGGTATTTGTAACATTATAGGTGAACGCCAAGTCCTTAGGCTTGCCGGCGACATAACGAGCGGCAAAGTAATTCGGGACAGGCAAATTGTCGTAAGTGAGATTTGCCCTTGGTACCGTTGTCCCCGTGGTCTGGGACACGGCGCCGTTTTGTGGGCTGAAGTTCATTGCCGTAAATTGGAGAGGATCAGGCCTATATGCGCCTAGAGCGGAATTATAGGAATAGGTCAGAAAGGACCCGTAAAACTCATCTTTCCCATCGAAATTAAGATCGCCAATCTGTCGCGAAAGGAAATAGGAAAGTTGCTTTGCCCCATCTCCAGGTGTCGGCGCGGGGAATTGGTTGGTCAGCCGCGTGTAATTATAGTTGATATTGTCATAGACCATCGCTCGCAGCACCTTGTGCGTCCCGCCAGCGATATTGCCTGAGGAATCAAGCGCCGCATCGCGGCCATAACGATCGACCTGCACCAGGCGGGATGCGTTGGAAAACGGCGCCTGGTCATAGGAAAGGACGTAGCCACCACTGATACCAGCCTCGGCAGCAGCGCTGTAGTAGACGGTTTTGAGCCGATAGGTCGTCCAGGTGATGGTGGTGCCATTCGCCATCGGTTCGTAGTCGGGCCGCCGTTCATAGCGGAAGACGATTTCGGCATGACTGTCGTAGCTGATCCTTGCAGGGTAGCATACGGGGAGATCCGGGCAGGTATAGGCGTAAGTCACCCGATTGCCGTTCGGATCCACCACCGAGGTGGGCAGATAACGTCCGGTCCCACTTTGATTATTGTGCGGGGCGTTGGCGATTTCGGCCACCGACTGGAAAGTCGTCACGACCCCTTTATTGTCGGTGACCGTCCATCGGTTGGCGGAGGTAAAAATGATCCGCTGAAACGACTCGTGTTCCGTCGTATGCGTTGAGCCCGGTTGGCAGTTGGATGCAACCGAACAGGAAACCAGAGGCTCGCCATTCAGCACAAAGACGTCGGCACCCCATGTCGGGACGCCGCCGCCGGGACTTCCCCGCTCGATGACGTCGAAGCCTTCGAGGCCCCAGCCGTATCCCAGCCAGCCTTGATACAGTCCGCCGAGACGAGACTTGCGCGCAGAATCGTAATGAAGCACCAATCTGGGCGCGATATCACGATAGGCAGGCACATCAAGTTCGATATCGTGTGTAAACGAGCCATTGCTTGAGATTTGCGGGGTCGATGCCTTCTCGGGCGCATTCACGGCTTGTGAATCCGGCTCGACGGCTGCTGATGCGGTAACGCTCATGGCTTCGATCGTTTTCGATTCAGCCGGCAAAGCCGCGTCTTCGGTCCGCCCATCAACAGTCAGCGTCTCGCCATCGGCGCCGCCTCCGGCCGGCTCCTTGCCAACCTTGCCGAGCCTTGTTCGATCGACCGTTTTGTCGGGTTGAGAAGAGGCGGCCGCGGGGTCGGCGGCAAGATCGGGCGATTCGGCAACACTCCCCGCGACGCCGCCAAGCGCCGCGCCTCCTTTGCCAAGCCCATTTCCTGAGGTCTTGCCGGCCTCGGCAGCGAGCACGCTGCGGACAAAGATTGGGTTAATTCCCGGCACCATAAACAACGCTAAAGAAGCCGCTGCAGCAAGAGCTGCAGCACCGAACTTAAATCGACGCATGAATCCCCCAATGAATTAAGACGTGCTGAAATTTCTACATTCTAAAGTCGCAAATGCGTCCAGATGCAAGTAGCGCTGCCACAGAAATACGAAAAAACAAGATCATCAACGATAGTAGGAATGTCCGTATCGAGCACTGACCCGGCGCGCGCTCAGCTTCCTCGGTCTGGAAAGCTTGTGGATAGTGCCGCAGCACTAGTTCCTTGCCCCGGCGGTGTAGCCGGTCTGTTCGATATGGTAGCCGCTTTCGTTGGTCACCTGCCGCGCCGAGGCGAGATGATCGCGATGCAGGAGAACTTGTCCCGCGTGCTCGAGCCGGCGGTGACGACGATCTTGCGTCGGGATGCGGATAGGGGGTATAGATGTCGGTGCCGGGCGTCGAGCGGTCGATCTCGACATTGGCGGGATAGAGCGTCGTGCCGAAGCCGGGCTCCGTCCGGGCCATAGGCGAAGCTCTCCTGGGTGACGCTCGCCAGCCGGTTGGCGCCGTTCCAGCTCAGCGTGCGGCTACCGCCCGAGACCATGTTGCCGTTAAGGCGCGATATCGGATCTCACAACATGGACATCTCCCGCACGGAGCAGCGCGTCCTGCATCTCTTGGCCCAAGGCGCCGCATCGAAATTACCCGCGACGACTACAGAAAGGTCGAAAACGTCAGCTGCTTCACCCGCGACGGCTGGCTCTATCCCGGCGTCGACCTCGATCTCTTCAGGAGATTGAAACGGCTGAAGGCGATCAAGTCTTCAGGCGGCCAGACCTACCGCATTACCGAACAAGGGCTGAGACTGGTCAGATCGCAGCTGGACAATAGATGATCAACTCACTCTGACCGCGCCTTAGTTCAGGCGCGGTCAGGGCTCAGCTGGAAAATGGATGATTTCAACGGGGCAAGGTCACATGCCATCACGATGGAGATGGTCGAACCTTCGCGAAGGCATCATCTGCTTATTGCTGCCGCACCTCAGGCCTCTAGTTCTGCAGAAATCTATTGGGTCCTGCGATCGTGTTCTAAAACCGCTTGCTCCGCCTCTATTCGTCCGATTGAGATGCCCATTGACTCCAGAAATAGCGTTAACCGCCACCAATCAACTTTATCATAATTTCCGAGCTGGTCATGCATATCTACAACAAGCTGCGGAACAGGCTCCTCTCTAACGAATCGTAAGCCCAAGCCATGTTTAACAAAATTCCACCGCTCACCATCAACGACAAGAGCTCCCGAGCGAGGAAAGTTAAGTAAAGACGTAAAGTCATTTGCCTCCGGATAATTCCGGGTAAACGCTGAAAGCAGTTTATGCTGCAAATTCAAGAGCTCGTGGATTTTCAGCGAGTAAATAGTCATTTTACCTCCCGAAGAGGGTATTGTAATAGTTGTTCAGTATCTCTTCCGCGTCTCTGGGAGACACATCATGTAACCGAACTGGAACCTCTGAGATACCCGCACGCCTTGCTGCTTCCATCCGATGGTGTCCGTCTTGAACATAATATTTTCCGCCTATCGTGGCTGCATCAATGGGATAGCGCTGATCAAACCCTCGTGACTTCATATCGTTTGTGAGACGCTTTATCTGAGAGGAATTCATTTCCATCTTTGTCTGAGTACCTAAGAGAAGCCTTGGGCTTATGGACTGCGTCTCTCCGGAGCCGGCTTTAGGCGTCCGCAACATAGGACCGCCCAGTTCCAGTTCGTGGATCTGTATGCTGCCTACCTTTTGCTTATGAGTTGCCGAAGGAAAAAGTGGCTGAAAGTGCGACTCGCCTGGCTTATCGTCCTCAGTGCCATCGCCATCAGCATCACTAGGATCCGCGCCTGCGATTTGTTGGCTGGAGCCCTTCTGCGATCCGAAATAACCACCTCCTAGACCGAAGCTGACCGATGATCTCGCTTCAGAGATCGCATCTCTCAACTTGCTGCTCGTCTCGGAGTATCCGCTTTTCTGACCCCAGTTGTTTGAGGATTGGTCAATTGAATGCCCGTTCGGATCGGACTTATTGACGGGATCATTTTCGGAGTAGGCATAGCGGTTTGTGCCGACGCCCTCCTTGGTCGGATCCCAATCATCCGGCGAGATGAACCGTCCGAAGGCCGGATCGTAGTATCTGGCATTGAGATACATCAGCCCGGTTTCAGGATCGAAGCGTTCGCCGATATAGCTCTTCTTGGTCTGGAAGCTGGTGTTGGTGGCTTCGCCATAGGCGGCATAGCCGGTCTGCTCGACCCGGTAGCCGCTTTCGTTGGTCACCTGCCGCACCGAGGCGAGATGATCGCGGTGCAGGAAGAACTTGTCCTGCTCCGTGCTGCCTGATGTGACGACGATCTTGGCGTCTGAATGCGGATAGAGTGTGTAGATGTCGGTGCCCGGCGTCGAGCGGTCGATCTCGACATTGGCGTCGGGATAGAGCGTCGTGCCGAAGCCCCAGCTCTTCTTCACTCGGGCGCCGTCCGGTCCATAGGCGAAGCTCACCGTGGCGCCGTTCTGGGTGACGCTCGACAGCCGGTTGGCGCCGTCCCAGCTCAGCGTGCGGCTGCCATCCGAGACCATGTTGCCGTTGGCGTCATAGTCGATGGTCTTGGCACCGATCTGCGTTGCCGCATGCGGGCGGATCGCTGATGCCGCGGGATAGACATAGCTGCCGATCCGCGTGCGGGAGAGAAGATTGTGATTGCTGTCGTAGCTGTAGGTCTCGTCGAGGGTGTTGTCGCCGGCGTTGTCGGCGCCGGTCAGACGAGAGAGATCGTCATAGCCATAGGTCCAGTTGTCGTTGGCTGCCAGGCCGGTGATGGTCTTGATCCGGCCGAGTTTGTCACGGCTGTACTGATTGTCCATCAGCACCGTCGTGCCCTTCGCCGTCGTCACCCGGTCCAGCCAGCGCCGGGTCGGCGAATAGCTGAAGCTCGTCGTCACGCCATTGATGTAATTAATCGTCTGCGTCTGGCCGTCGGCCTCGTAGCTGGTCGAGTCGATCAGTCCAGGAATCCTGGAAAGCAGGTCGGCGTCGTTGTAGAGCCAGGGCAAGGTCCTTTTGCCGACGACGATATTGGCAGGCTGATAACCGATCGCCGTGGTCTTGCCGGTCGGCCCGTGCTCGACGGTGGTCGTGTTCGCCACGCCGTCGATGACCGCCCGGGTGATGACCTTGTCGCCGGCGCCGTTATAGAAACGGGTGTAGGTCACCGTCGCATTGGCGTTCTCGGCCTTGGTCAGCATGCCGGCATTGTGCGACTCGCCGGTGGCAGCCGGCTCGTCATAGCTGTTCTCGGCCAGCAGGGTCGGCACCGTCGCTCCCGGTTCCGTCACCTCCTTGCGGGTGACCCGGCCCATCTGGTCGTAGGCCATCGTCGTCACCGCGCCACGCGCATCCGTCTGGCGGATCAGCCGGCCGGCATCGTCATAGGCATAGGACCAGTTGCCGAGATCCGGATCGCTTGCTGTCAGCCGGTTGCCGAGCAGGTCGTAGGTATAGGTCCATTGCGCGCCCTTCGGGTCGCGCACCCCCAGCAGACGGCCGAGCGGATCGTAGCTGCGGTTTTCCGTGACCCAGTTCGCGCCGAGCTGCGACTGCAGGGCGATGACATTGCCGTCCGCGTCGGCATAGCTGCGATGCGGATGGTTTTCCTCGTCGGTCAGGACCGTCAGCGACACCGGCAGTCTGGTGACGTCGGTCACAAGTGCCGACTGCGCCGCATATTGATAGAGCTTCTGGCTGGTGTCGGGATTGACCTGCTTGATCACCCGGTCCTGCCAGTCATAGCTG
>NZ_JABDWM010000036.1:0-27328 GCF_019685295.1 Rhizobium sp. NLR22b | reverse complement strand
TTCTGTGGTGCTCTGCGCATGGATCCCAGGGTCAAGCCCTGGGATGACGGAGGAGAGGTGGTCGCGAGACAGATCGGCTCACTGCGAGGAGAGGTGGTGCCGGGATGCATAAGCCGCCAGCGCGGAAGAGAGGTGGTGGCGCAGCACATAAGCCCGCCAGCGCGCAGCAGAGATAGTGCCGGGACGCATCGGCGGCAGCGATGACGCTTCGGCAGACGCGGCGCCACACTAGCTACGGCAAATGCAGCGCCTCACAAACTGCGCCGGCTCTCAAGCTGCACCGGCGGTGCGTTTGGCGAGAACGCCAACTCCACACTCCGTCATCCCAGGGCTTGACCCTGGGATCCACAGCCAAGCGCGCGGCTTCAATCGCTTCCCCGCAGCCCATCACCCTCCCCGCAGTGCCAGCCGCGTGGATCCCAGGGTCAAGCCCTGGGATGACGGAGGAGAGGTGGTGCCGGGATGCACAAGCCCGGCGCGCGGCTTCAATCGTTTCCCCGCAGGCCATCACTCTTCACCAGTGCCAGCCGCATGGATCCCAGGGTCAACCCTGGGATGACAGAGGAGAGGTGGTGCCGGGATGCACAAGCCCGCCGGCGCGAGGAGAGGCGGTCGCGCGACAGATCGGCTCACTGCGAGGAGAGGCGGCGCCGGGACGCATAAGCCTGGACGGCGCGGAAGAGGATTGGTGCCGCGACGCATCGCCGGCAGCGGTGAGGAAGCCATGGCAAAAGCGGCGCACAAGCCTCGGCAAAGCGACGCCGCACGCACCGCCCGCTCTCAAGCTGCACCGTCGGTACGTGTGGCGATAACGCCACCCCAACACTCCGTCATCCCAGGGCTTGACCCTGGGATCCACAGCCAAGCATGAGGCTTCGATTTCTCTGCGGTGGGAGGCCATTGCTGTTCAGCGCCAGCCGCATGGATCCCAGGGTCAAGCCCTGGGATGACGGAGGAGAGGTGGTGCCCGGACGCATAAGCCGACGCGGACGAGGGGTGCGGCTGGGATGCATAAGTGCGCCAACGCGGAAGCGAGGTGGTGCCGCGAAGCATCGCCAGCGGCGGCGATGAAGCGACGGCAAAAGCGGCGCCGCACAGGCTGTGCCGGCGGCGCGTCTGGCGACAGAGGAGAGCTGGCGCCCTCCCCCGCCCAACGCCGGTGCTCACGCCGCCTCTTCCTTCTCAGCCGCCCCTTCCGCCAGCTTGCGCGCGGCGACGAAATCGACCTTGCCGGAGCCCAGCACCGGCACCTTGCCGATGGTGACCTCGGCCGGCACCATCATGTCCATGGCGCCCTTCGACTTGGCGAAGGCGAGGAATTCGGCGCGGGTGGCGGTTTCGGCGTCGGTGAGCAGCACCAGGCGCTCGCCCTTCTTGGGGTCGGGCAGCGACGAGACGACCGAGAGCGCGGCGGGCCAGAGTTCGGCGGCGAGCGCCTCGATTGCCGCCAGCGACACCATTTCGCCGCCGATCTTGGCGAAGCGCTTGGCGCGGCCGCGGATCTTGACGAAGCCGTCCTCGTCGATGCTGACGATGTCGCCGGTGTCGTGCCAGCCATCGGCGAGCGGCTCGAGCACGCCGGGCTTTTCGGCGCGGAGGTAGCCGGCCATGACATTGGCGCCACGCACATGCAGGCGGCCGCCCTCATCGATGCCGGGCACCGGCTCGAGCTTCCATTCCATGCCCGGCAGGATTTTGCCGACCGTGCCGGAGCGGTTGTACATCGGCGTATTGATGGAGATCACAGGCGCGGTCTCGGTGACGCCGTAACCTTCGAGGATGCGCAGGCCGAATTTTTCCATATAGGTCTGGCGGGTCGCCGCCTTCACCGGCTCGGCGCCGGCGAAGATGTAGCGGATCGAGCGAAAATCATACGGATGCGCCGTCCTGGCATAACCGTTGAGGAAGGTATCGGTGCCGAAGATGATCGTGGCGTTGGAGACATAGATCAGCTCCGGCACGATGCGGTAATGCAGCGGCGACGGATAGAAATAGACCGGCACGCCCGAGATCAGCGGCAGCACAGTGCCGGCCGTCAGCCCGAAGGAATGGAAGACCGGCAGGATGTTGAACACCTTGTCGCCGCTGTGGAAATCGATGCGGGCGGCGGCCTGGGCGGCGTTCGACAGCACGTTGCGGTGGGTCAGCACCACGCCCTTCGGCGTGCCCTCCGAGCCCGAAGTAAACAGGATGACGGCCGGATCGTCGGCCTGGCGTTTGACGAGCGGCCGACCCTTGCGAAGAAGCCCGATCAGCTTGTCCTTGAACGAGATTTCGTCTCTGAGATCGTCGAGCCAGACGATCGTCAGCTGCTTTTCCAACTCCTCGATGACAGCGCCGAGCTTGGCCTGGGCGACGAAGGCGCGCGAGGTCAGCACGTGTTTCACCTCGGCCGCCTTGCAGGCCGAGAGGAGATTGGCGGCACCGGCGGTGAAGTTCAGCATGGCCGGCACCTTGCCTGATGTCATGACGGCGAGAAGGGTGGCGGCGGCGCCATTGGCGTTCGGCAGCATGACGCCGAGGTTCTGCTCGGGGAAGCGGGCGCGGAACTTGGCGCCGAGCACGGCCGCCCCGGTCAGGAGCTTGCCATAGGTCAGCCGGCCGGTGACCGGATCCTCGACCGCAGGCTTCTTCATGCCGAATTCGTGGCCGGCGCGGATGACCCGCTCGAGCACGGTCGACGAGGTATCGGCGGTGCGGAAGAGCAGGTTCGACATCACCTGGTAGAGTGCGGCGCCGGCCGCCGTGCGGCGCTTGCGGCCCTTCAGCTCCGTGGGCACTTCGAGCTTGACCGGCTCGAGAATGGTGACCTTGACCTTGGGGAACAGCCGGCGGCGGATCTTGCCGTCGTCGAGATAGGAGAAATAGGTCTTTTCCAGCCCGTCGATCTTGACCGGCACCACCATCGAGCCTGTCTTGTCGGCGACCATGGCGGCGCCGTCATAGACCTTCATCAGCGTGCCGGTCACCGTCAGCCGGCCCTCGGGGAAGATGCCGATCGCATTGCCTTCCTGCGCCACCTTGATCAGCGAGCGTGTCGCCATCGGCTTGGTCGGGTCGAGCGGCAGGAATTTGCACATTTTCAGGAAGGGGCGCACCCACCAGGCCTGGGCGATCTTGTAATCGACGGCGAAGGTCGGCTCCTCCTCGGTGATGGCGAGCGCGAGCGCGCCGTCGAGCAGGCTGACATGGTTCAGCGCAATGATCGGCGCCGGGCCGGCCTTCTTGATATTCTCCAGCCCCTCGACCTCGAGGCGCATGAAGGCGCGGAACAGGATCGAGATGAAATCGCGGAAGGCATTGGTCGGCAGCGTCTTCAGCATCAGCCAGGCGACGCCGAAATTGACGATGCCGAGGCCGATCAGAATCTGCGGAATGGAGGCCCCGAGCGCCTGGATGGCGGCGACCAAACCGAGGCCGACGGTGATGAACAGCGCAGACAGCACATTGGCGGCGCCGATGACGCGGGCGCGGTGATCCTCATGCGCCCATGTCTGCAGGGCGGCGAAGGTCGGCACGGCGATGAAGGCGCCCGAGATCGCCATGCCGGCGAGATCGATGGCGACGCGGATGGTATTTTCGCCGGCGAAGAAATCGAGGATCGTCGTCGCGTGCGAGGTCGAGGTGAGGCCCCAGAGGTTCCAGGCGAGATCGAGGCTGAAGAGGCCGAGCAGCGCCGTGCCGACGGGGGCCGGCAACAGCACGACGCGGCCCGCCGACATCCAGGCGGCAATGCCCGAACCGACGGCGACGGCAATCGCGAACACCGTGAGATAGGCGGGTACAACGAGCTCGGAGCCGCCGAGCAGCTCGGTCACCATGGTCGGCAGGATGGAGAGCGTGAAGGCGCCGACCAGCCAGAACCAGCAGTTCATCAGCGCCGAGCGCCACAGCCGCTTGTCCTCACGGATTTCCATGACCAGCGTGTAGCTGGAGCGGATGACATTGCGGTCGATCTCAAGATCCGGCGCCTTGGAGCCGGTCGGCGGGATCATGCGGGCCGAAAGCCAGCAGAGCACCGACAGCCCCATCATCATCGAGCCGAAGAGGACGACATTGTCGCCGCTCGAAAAGGCGAGTGCGGCGATGATGGTGCCGCCGAGGATGGCGATGAAGGTGCCGCCCTCGATCCAGGCATTGGCTTTCGGCAGGTCGCGGCGTTCGAGATGATCGGGCAGGATGCCGTATTTGATCGGCCCGAACAGCGCCGAGACGATGCCGAAGCCGAAGAGGGCCGCCATCAGCACAAAAATGGAGGAGAAGGCGAGGCCGATAACGGCAAGGGCCGCTATGCCGATCTCGCAGCGTTTCAGCAGTTCCGCCACCTTGGCCTTGTCGTGCTTGTCGGCGATTTCGCCGCCGAGTGCGGAAAGCAGCAGGAAGGGCACGATGAGGATGACGCCGGCAAGCGTCACCAGCGCCGCGCCCTCGCTCGCCGACATCTTGAAGAGGATGAGGAAGACCAGGGTGTTCTTCAGGAAATTGTCGTTGAAGGCGGTCAGGAACTGCGTCCAGAACAGCGGCGCGAATTTCCTCGATGTCATCAGATTGTGTTGCACGGCGAGACCCTCTTTTGGTGGGCAGAGAAGGCCACAGAGTTGTTACGCAAAAGTTGAGTGCGATAACAACTCTGCGATGTGGTTAAGGAAGATCAATCTTCACCGTTACGATTGAATTTGACCAGCAGCTTTTCGGTGCGGGCATCTTCGACCTTGCGGATCAGCTTCTCGGATTCGGCATTGTCGCGCAGCGTCTTGGTGATGTTCACCGTCGTCTGCACCAGCATCAATATGCCCATGGCGAGATAGCCCTTCCCCCAGAGATCGAGCGGCATCATGTAGAGGCCGAGCGCCAGCATGAAGGCGGCGGCGCCGAAGGAGATGTAGGAGAAGCTGACCCAGCTGGCGGAGTGTTTCTGGAAACTGTCGTTCATAGCAGTGACCCTTTAATTTCTAGGGGTGAATGGTTGCGTGGATGAAGGTGTCAGGCGGCCGGCGTAATGCGGCTCTTCAGCCGGGCGAGCACGTCATCGGCCGATGAGGCGAGCGGCGCGCCGCAGCCGGCATTGGCAAGCTTTTCGATGATGCCGGCCGGCCGCGTGGCGCTTTCCATCTCCTTCAGCGCTGCCGCCGTCAGATCGTTCTGGCTCTGGCGCAGGCGAAGCCGTGCCAGCGTCTCCTCGGCCTCGTCAAGGGTCGCAAGGCCGGGACCGGCGACTGCGATATCGAGCTTCTGCGCTTCCTGCGTGGCGCGGGCCAGCCGCTCGCCGCGCTGCAGCGCCTGCAGCCGCGCCTCGGCATCCCTGACGATGCCCTTCAGCTTGGCGATCGAAGTGGTGAACTGGCTTTGCGCCTGTTCCGACGCATCGCGCTCGGCTTCGAGAAAGGCGATCGCTTCTGCCGCTTCGCGCGCCAGGCCTTCATTGCCCTTGGTGAGCGCCGCGGTGGCGCGGGTCTCGAGATCGGCGATGCGGGCAAGGATCGTCTGATGCTGCGCCTTTTCCTGCTCGTTCTGGGCGATGGCGACGGCGACGCTGCGCCGCGCCGTCTGGATCGACTGGGCGGCATCGCGGATCTGCTGGGCAAGCAGCGGCACGGCGTTGCGATCGGCGAAGGCCTGCTCGGCATCATGCGCCCTACCCCGCAACAATGTGGAAATCAATTTGAACATTTCTGTCCTCCGGTTTATGAACGTTGTTCACGAGATGAGTTATGGCAGAATCATGAACGGCGTTCAAGATAAATTTTGAACGTCGTTCAAAAATTCGAAGGGAAATGGTTAATGGCCGGCAGACGAGAAGAAAAACGCGAGGATTTGAAGGCCCGGCTGATCGAGGCGGCGCGCGAGCGCATCGCCCGCGACGGGCTCGCCAACCTGCGCGCCCGCGACATCACCCAGGATGCCGGCTGCGCGCTCGGCGGCCTCTACACCGTCTTCTCCGACCTTGCCGAGCTCGTCATCCATGTGAATTCCGCGACGCTGAAGGCGCTGGAGGCGCGCCTGACGCTTGACGAGGCCAGGGGCAAAAGCCCGACCGATCGCCTGCGCAACCTCGCCCAGGGCTACCTCGCCTTCGCGGTGGAACACCGCAATCTCTGGAAGGCGCTGTTCGACCACTTCCCCCCCGCCACCAGCCCGACGCCGCAATGGCACCTCGACGAACACCTCTTCCTGATGGACATGATCGCCGAACCGCTCGCCGAACTGCAACCCGACATGCCCCCCGAAGACCGCGCCATCCGCGCCCGCACGTTGTTTGGCGCGGTGCATGGCGTGGTCAGCATCAGCCTCGAAGGCCGCTTCGTCGGCCTGCCGCTGGAGCGGCTGGCAAGAGAGGTGGACGAGTTGGTGCAGACGATTGCAGCGGGGGTGGAGCGGCGACGGCAGGGGGTGTGAGGTGGTGTTGGGTGGAGTGGCGTAGACTGTCGTTGCGGTTTCTTTCGCCGAGCCCACCTCATACTCCGTCATCCCAGGGCTTGACCCGAGGATCCATGCCCGGAGCATTGTGCCGGCCGGCGGCGCATGGAGCGGTATCATCCGACTGACGACATTGCCGTTTTCGCCGAGCCCCACCCTCTCCTCCGTCATCCCGGGGCTTGACCCTGGGATCCACGCCGCGCGCTTTGTGCAGGCCGTAGGCGCATGGAGCGGCATCATCTGACTGAGGGCCTTGCGGAACCAGCCGGAGCCTCACCCCACTCTCCGTCATCCCAGGGCTTGACCCTGGGATCCATGCCCCGAGCATTGTGCTCGCCGTGTCAGACGGAGCGGCATCATCCGGCGAACGGCCTCGCGGTTCCGGCCTAAGCCTCACCCCACTCTCCGTCATCCTCGGGCTTGACCCGAGGATCCATGCCGCGCGCATTGTGCTGGCCGTCGGCAGACGGAGCGGCAGGGAGCATCCTGTCCGTGAACGTATGTACTCGAGTGCTGCGTGTGGATCCTCGGGTCAAGCCCGAGGATGACGGAGGAGGTGGGAACCAATCTGCAAAACCGCACCCGATCGCTGGCGGACTTGTCGACCATCCCACCTTGACCGAAGCACCCCTACCCAGCACTCTGTCCCGCCACCGCTCGCGAAAGGAACCCCCATGAGCCGCATCTTCATCACCGGTTCCACCGATGGCCTCGGCCTCGCCGCCGCCCGCACCCTTATCCGCGAAGGCCACGAGGTCGTCCTCCACGCCCGCTCCCGCGAGCGCGCCGCGGCCATCGCCGAGACCTCAGCCGCCGCCCTCGGCCTCGTCATCGGCGATCTCGCCAGTGCTGCGGAAACCCGCTCGATCGCCGAACAGGTCAACGCCATCGGCCGCATGGACGCCGTCATCCACAATGCCGGCATCTACCTCGAGCGCAGCCGCGGCGAGACACCCGAAGGCCACGCCAAGACGCTGGCGGTCAACACGCTCGCCCCCTATCTCCTCACCGCCTCGATCACGCGGCCCGACCGGCTGATCTATCTCACCAGCGGCATGCACCGCAGCGGCGGCAGCACGCTTGACGATATCGACTGGAAGAAGCGGCCCTGGAGCGCCAGCCAAGCCTATTCCGAAAGCAAGCTCTACATCGCCACCCTTTCCGCCGCCATCGCCCGCCACTGGGCCGACGTCCTCAGCAACGCCGTCGACCCCGGCTGGGTGCCAACAAAGATGGGCGGCGCTGGCGCGCCGGATGATCTGGAGATGGGACATCTGACGCAGACGTGGCTGGCGACGAGCGAGGAAGAAGCGGCGAAGGTGAGCGGCGGGTATTGGTATCACCGCCAGCGGCGGGAGCCGGCGGCGGAGGTGAACGATGTTGGGTTTCAGGAGGCGCTGGTGGAGAGGCTGGCGGGATTGACGGGGGTTCGGCTGTTTGCAGCGCGCCGGTGAGTTGCAGCAATCTAGCAAGAGCGGAAGAATATCGCGTGCAAAGCAAGGAGATCACGCGCGAATTAGCGATGAAGGTGTCGAGTTTGAATGCCCCAGCCTGCGAGTTCATTGGAAAGCATTGATAAGCTCCCTCCTGGCGAAACGAAGGCGAACACCACTTGGTCAGCGAGGGCAGCGACAAAATGGTTTCGGTGGCGGGCGAGATTAGCGGTGGCGCGTTTCTCGGTTTCCGGAAATGGCGAGATGATAGTCAGCCGACCGTCGTCGAGAGCCTTTCGTTGCACAGCGGGCAATTTCAAGGTGCTGATGCCGCGCGCAATTGCCATCACAACGGGCTGTTTGCCGCGCAACAGAATATCGAGACATTGCTGCTCCAGCGGCGAATGAAAACCGCTGATTACACACCTTCTGGCATCGCGCCATGCCGCCGCCTGATCGAAAGCTTTGAGAATTGTTGCGCCAGGCGTTTCCTTCGAGCAGAGGAATGCCGTCATCGGCGCGGAAAGCGGCTCGAACGTCCCGAGGATTGAAATCGTCTTTGGAGCATCTGCGCCGAGCCGCTGGATCAGCCGGTCGGGATAAGTTCGCTCGCCTTGAGATACGAGTTTCAGGCTATCCGCTAGCTCCAGGCTCCTCATGGTCCCCTCATCCTTCTGGCCAGCGAGCATTGACCGCAGCCCGAACAGGCGTCTGAAGATCGGGAGGCGCAAATCGGATATAGCGCAAAGCGGCGGCCAGCTTTTGCTCCTTAAGCGATGCGAGATAGCGGATCGCGGCTTCTTCGGAAAACGGCTCTGCGGCCTTGTCGGGCTCATGAAAATTTTCGCCCAGCGCTGTCCATATCACAGCGTCGTACCCATTCGCCTGCATCCAGACCGTAATGGCTTCCACAGTTTGCGGGTGACGCTCCATAGCCTTCTCGCTACGGGTTCCGTTGGTGGAGTCGATCCAGCCAACCCGGCCATGCGAGCGTACATTCTTCGGCAATACCTCGGTACCTGAACCTTCACGCGTCCAGAGGTTTTCAAGTGCTGCATTGAGATCACTACAAGCGCTCAACGCGTAATATGTGGAACAAGAAGCACCGAAGGCTTCGTCGATCACCAACGTAAGGCGCCCATCTCCCGATATCCGGGCGAATTCAACGGGGAGGATCGGTCCGCGTTGCATAAATTCCGACGCGATCGCCAAATCCCGCCGGTCCCAAATCAGCGAGCCCCATGCGAGAACAGCGATCGTCATTCATCGGCTCCTGACTCCACCTCATCTGCACCAGCAAGGCGATATTTTATGTCGTAGTTTTTTATGAAGTCAGCTTCCTCCAGACCCAAGCCGTAGATCAGAGATAATTCCTCATCAATTCGATCTATCGACCCCTTTGATTTTGCTGCTGATATCTCATCGTATTCAATCACATGTCCTTGCTTAGTATTAATGGTCTTTTGGATCGCATCACGTTCTAAGCTGTCGACCAATTTATTGCTAAGCCGTACCCAGTCGATCGTGTCCCAATTTGCTGGTATGGGAAACGACCTAACCAAGGCGTCGTTCACATGCTCGCAATCGGAAAAAACGGAATACCACCAATAAAACAGACTCGAATTCAATAGAGCAGCTGCAAACGCAGCCGCATTCCCGCTTTGAAAGCCGATTTTTCTGCCGTGCGGCGGCTCCATCGCTACGCCATTCTTAATGAACCGCGGAACGCGATGGGATGCCTTGACCCAGTAGCGGCACGCTTCCTGATAATACATCATTCCTTTGCCCGACTTCGAGGTCAGACTTTCAATATTAAACTTCTGCGATGAAACTCGACTGTGAATCTCTATTTCTTCCGCGTGGCCAAGTTTTCCAATGCGATGCCCGTGCAGCTTAACGCTGTGCGTAGCGATCATCATCTTTGACATCAAATTGGGTCGTTCTTCAGCGTAGAAACGTGACACGTCCGAACTAATAATCTGCTTCTGCCCGCCGGGGAGTGACAAAAGGATAACCACAGGCATCTCCACGCCCTCGAACACGGATTGAGGACGACGAGGAAACGAGAGAGCGACTAGCGAGCTACGTTGGAGCAACATCTTTTGAAGAGGCGGCATTTTTTCGGACGACAATGCCGTCAGCTGAACTATCAGACCGATTGGTGATTGCGTCTTTGCTAAACGGATACTCCTCTCAAAAACGAAAGAATAAAGATTTTTGGTTGAGAGTGTGTCGTAGCCATACGAATTCAGAGAGTACGGAACATTCTTGCCAGGATAAACGACGTAAGGGGGGTTGCCCACGATGACGTCAAATCCCCCGTTTTCCATGATCCCGTGGAACTCGATAAACCAGTGAAATGGTTGGTGGGTGTGCAACCATTCTGAATATTGAGCGGAATCGGTCCTCACGCCTGATTCCCGAGCGAGGTGCAAATTTAGCTTGTCTTCAAGTGACTTGAGACGTTGTCGTAGGGCTTGCTTGTCGGCAACCGGAACCGATCCATCGCCGTCAACCTGGCGCAACCGAAATGCTTTGAACGTCTGCTGAAGGTCCGCAGCGCTCCGTGTGATCGTCTCCAATGAATTATCAAGATCAAGCTTGCTGGTTAGCGCTTTCTTGACATCGGCGTAGGTTGCGTAGCCGACCAGCGTGTTCCCGGCGCGAATGTTGAAATCGATATCCGGCAACGGCTCGATGCCGAGGTTCTCATGCCTCGGGTCGGGATCGACCTGGGCTGCGAGCTTCAGGAACAGGCGGAGTTTGCAGATCTCTACCGCTTCTTCCATAATATCGACGCCGAAGAGATTGTTCAGGATGATGCTCTTCAGCGTGAAATAGCGCGCGTTGGGGTGCGTGCTGACCTTTTGCAGTGTTGCCTTGAAGTCCTCGAATTTTTTCGGCGAATGGCCTTCCCCCAAGCGCTCAAGATCAGCGACAAAAGCCTCCATCCGGTCGAGGCAGGTCTCGTAGAGCGGCTCGAGAATGTTAAGCGCGGCGAACAAAAACGCACCTGAACCGCAAGTTGGATCAAGAACGGTGACACCCTCGATTGCTTTCCAGAAGGCACGGAGCAGGTCGGGGCCTTCGCAGCGCTCAATCACATCATGGGCAAACTGCCGGATGTCCAGATTGAGGGTGATCAGATCATTGATCCCCCGAACTTCGCCTGCCGCCAGTTTAGTCCGGACCTCGGTATAGCGTTTGCGGCGCGCCAACACTTCGCGCCAGATCTCCGTAGGTAAAGCGATTCCTGCTGGCGCCTTCTGATTCCACTGCGTTCGGGCCGACACGTCTTGCATGCCCGCCGCAATCTCCGGCGGGAGCTCGTGTTCGGTGCCGTGCTTAACGGCGGCATGGATATAGCGGTCGGGGTCATCACGCAGATGATCCCAAATCGTCGGCCCACCTGGATTTTCAAATGCAACCTTGCATTTTGCTTTAGCGGCGTCGAAAAGGAAGGGGATCACCGTATTCTTTGAAATGTACTCTGTAATATCTTCCTTCGTGTAATAGGCGCCCATCTGTTTTTGATTGATGTATTTTTCGAAAATGTACCCGAGAACGTCCGGATTGATCTCGTTGTCGTTGCGTAGAGGGCGCTCATCGAGATGCCACTGATAGCGGTCGAAATAGGCGAAGATACGAGTGAAAGCCTCGTCTGGAATCTTGATGTCTGGGAAACGCTCCTCAATCTGATGCTTCTCGAACAGGCCGCCATTTAGATAGGGAATCCGGCCAAGCAACTTGTCGAGCTCTGTGTTGCGTTCCTTGCCTCCGAGCCCTTCATGAAAGAGGCGAAGCAGGAAGTAGCGGTAGAATGAATAGAACTTGTCTTGGCCCTCTTGATTCTGACACCGGGCGAGACGGTCGCGCAGGTAGTCGCGTTCGCCATTGAGGAACCCCTTCCGCTGCATGAAGTAGATAAACATCAGGCGGTTTAGCATCAGGGAAGCGTACCATTCCTTATCCGCCACCTCCGTGATGCCACTGATGAAACCGAGAAAGACTTTGTGCTCGGTCTTGAACTGGTCGTAGAACCGCTTTGTGACACGCTCCACATCGAAGGCGGCGCGGGCTCGCGCCGTGACATCAAACAGCGTCAGGATCTTTTCTTCGGCAAGCGAGAATGCAATGGCTTCGATTTTTTGCAGAAAGCCGCGATTACCTGATGAGGCATACCAGAAGTGCTCTGGCATCGAAACGGGCTTGCCAGTTTCGCGCCGTGCCCAGGACCAGGTTTGCTCGGCGCGCTTTTCATCTGTGAAGATGATAAGATGCTCAAGTGTGGTTTTGGCGACCTGAGTTTCGATTTTTTTTCGTGCTGTTCGATCGGGGATTTGATGCCCTGAGGGCGCGTGGCAGACCCAAGCCACCATCCCGCGCTTTTCCGCGACAGCGCGGAGCACGAAAGTTACACCCCCGATGGGAACCGAAAGGTCCGCGTTGTGTCGATCCCAGCCTAATTCTTCGGTGAAGAGCTTCGCGAAGTCGAACTGCTCAAGCAGCTTTCTCGCATTATCAGGTTTGAAATCCATCCCAGTCCCTTTCATCAAACCATCGGGCGCGCCAGCCCCAGCGAGCAGATAATCTGCGGTTCGCCAGAGTGTTCTTCATCATGGATCAGGCAAAGCCTATCCTCCTCGCGCAACGCCAAAACCAGTTCGGCCAACTTGTCATCGCTAATGCCAGCTTTCATCTGACGATTAAGAGTATCCGTTGCCGATTGACGCAAAGGAAAGCGGTAGATCTCTTCAATGGCTTTGCCGAGCTCAGGGAGATCAAACAGCGTGCCCTTCACCTTGTCGGCATGGCGCTTGAGCCGCTCATATGTTCGAAAACGTGCTCCGGATGGGCGACCGAGTTGCCCGCCGACTTGCTTCTCCTCAGCGGCGATATGTTCGACACCCTTCGCCACCATGCCGTGGTGTTCCTCCTGTCGCGGCAAAACAGGTGTGTTTGGCTCGCAGGCGGCGGCTTTCAAAATTTCAAATTGCGATTGGGTGACGCTCGCACCATCCTTATCCACCCACGCCAGAGCGTCATTGCCTTGGGCCGTGCGCATATAGACGAGCGCACCGTTGGGACGTCCATCGTGCGGCGTGAAAGCCTTTGTGGAGTAGACGACGGACGGAAGGTCAGGGATGGATTTCTGCAAGGCAGAATTCGTGTCAATCGCGTTTTTCCAGATCTGATAGGCGTAAGAAGCCAGATCGACTTCTCCTTCTGCTTCCCCGTCAAGTATATTGGATTTCTCATTGTAGAGATCGACAAGTTCCTCACGCTCGCCCTCATCCTCGAAGAATGCTTCGTCGGTTCCCACAACTTCGGCGTTTTCCTTCAGCCGTTGGCGAACGCGCGAGCGGAGCTGGATCAGGCGCTCCACACCATCAGCCGGAAGGAACGAGTAGCAGAGGATTTTCTCTGCCTTCTGCCCAATTCGATCCACGCGGCCCGCTCGCTGGATGAGCCTGATGATCGCCCACGGTAGATCATAGTTCACAAGGATCGCACCATCTTGAAGGTTCTGGCCCTCGCTGAGCACATCGGTAGCGATCAGTATGCGCAGTTCCTCTTCGGGTTTGATCTTGTTGCGCTTGTTGTTGCTGTTTGGGCTAAACCGCCAAGCAAATGCTGTTGGGTCCGACGTTTCGCCGGAAACAGCGGCGATAGAATTAATGCCGGCACCTTTCAGTCGACGCTCAAGGTAGCGAACCGTGTCCGCAAACTGTGAGAAAATAAGCACCTTTTCTTTTTGATGCTTGCTGGTCAACAGTTCGATCAAAGCGGTGAGCTTGGTGTCCCTCGTATGGTTCCAATCACCGCAGTCGCGCAGAATCTTTAGAAGCCGAGCGCTGTCGGTCGTCAGATCTTTCTTCAATTGTGCGACGAACAAATCGGGCCGTAGCCACTTGAAGCGTCGTTTGAATTGACCGGCATAGACGCTGTAGGTCGCCGCGGCACGTGTTCGGAAAGCAGCCTCGTCGCGCAGATCAAGCGCTTCGAACTCCTGAGTATTCTCGTCCTCTCCTTCCGAAAAGAGTTCTGCGTCAGCACTTTGATCGTCGATATCCTCGTCGTAGTTGGCAGTGTCCAATAGCCCCGCATCCTGCGTGCCGAGCGGCAACGGAAGATCGTTCTCTATGGCGTACAAAAAGATGTAGTTTCGAAGGATATGGCGTTCCAACGACTGCTGAAATGCCTCGCCGCTGCTTTCCAAGCGTTTAAAGAGGTTTGTGCGACAGAACCCCATGAGCCGCTTACCCGCGCGAGAAAGATCATCAAGTTGCTTTGCTTCTTTAGGCGTTGGCGGCTTGTGGGGTTTGGGCGCGACATAGTTCCCTAAGCCGTAACGCGGCAAATGCATTTGGTTGATCGCATCGACAACCGGCGCCGCGTAAAGTCTTGCGTACTGATCGCTGGAGTCATTCTCATCGATCTTGAAACGAAGTGTGCGCGGAACACGCTCGGGGAAGTAGGAGCGTGTTCCGTCTTCAAATGTTAAGAACTTGCGACCATTGTCCGGGTCGTCGGTCTGGGCATAGTTGTCCTGAATAAACGTGCGAGTCCGACGAACCATGTAGAGACGCATCAATTCGCGCCAGTCATCTGCGTAAGTGCTCTTCTCGAAAGCAGCGAGGGACCGAACTGAGCACTGGTGGCGCCTTATAAACTCCGTTTCTCCGATATCCTGAAGCAAGCGCTCCGGCCTGACGCCGATATCGCGATCTTCGGGAACGAACAGGCGTAACTGGCTTGAAAGATCGCCGTAGGTCTTGTTGTAGGGCGTGGCGGAAAGGAGAATACAGCGGCTTTCATTTTCCGTGAGGTATTCCTGTATCGCGCGGTATCTTCGCCCTTCTCTGTTGCGAAGATTGTGGCTTTCGTCGATGAGCACCACGCGATAACGACGGAGCTCGGGCAATTCGCGGGTGGCCCGTGTCACCGAAAGAACCTTAGCAAGCAGCCGATACTCGGAAACGTAGTCCTCCCACATCTTCACGAGGTTCTTCGGACATATAATCAACGTTTCTGTGAAATGATCATCCTGAAAGATTTTTGCCAAGGCGGTGGCCATCAGCGTCTTGCCGAGGCCCACCACATCGCCGATCAAAACGCCACCGCGCTTGTTAAGATGATGCGCAGCGATTTTGACGGCCGCCTCCTGATAGGGAAAAAGCCGCTTGCCGAACTCGGGCGGAATTCGAAATTCATTGAGTCCTGCACGCGCCTCTTGGGCAAGATGGTAGGCCATCTTCACGTAGATTATATAGGGGTCGATCGGTTTCTCGCGGGCCCAACTTTCCTCGATGACCTCGATCAATTCATCCGTGATGTCGATGCACCAGCGGTCGGACCAACGATCGTCAAACCATTTCGCGAGCTTCGTCGTAGAATCGTGATCAAGTACATCGACATTTAACTCGCCCTGCTTTGAGAGCCCTGAAAGGGTAAGATTGCTGCTCCCCAAAAAGCCAGTGATTGGATTATTGGGATCAGGACGGAATAAAAGATACAGCTTTGCGTGCAGTGGATGCTTGAGGAACAGCCGAACTGTGACCTGCTTTGACTTTAGTTGATCCACCAACCGCCGCAACCCCGCTTCGTCGGCGTTGTTGGGCATGCCCAAGGTCAATTGAATGCGAAAGTCCTCAGCCAGCTTTTTTTTCAGACGAAGGGCTGTCTGATTGTCGAGCGACTGGTCATCCCTGTCATTGCCGAGGGCAATCCTCAAGTCGTCCTGAGGAAGGCGTTGCATACCTACAAGGAGACGGCATTGCCCGCCATCTCCGCCCGGCCAAACGGATATCAAGTCGTCAATTGATTTCCAACCGCGCAGATTGAAGTAGCCGACACAAAAGTCGCCGTGCGAAGAAATTTGTAAGGTCTGCCGAAGGGCGGGTAAAAGACCCTTTTCAATGTTATCAAATATTCGCGGCAATATTCTACTCCTTGCAGAAACGTCTGCCACATTGCCGAGATAGGCGGTGTAAACCCATCACGTCATGCAATCCGGTGACTTGCGAATCGTTGATTGAAATCTGGAACAATGGTCACTGTTTCGCCAGCGTTTTGCATTTAAAATCACAGGTTGATGCAACGGCGTGATTTTGTCGCATTTGCTAGCATCTTCGCATTCAGCGGCCCTGCTTCTGGCGAAGCATCTCGACATCGCCCTTCCGCACCGGAGGTTCACGCAATAGAGTTAGCCATTTCTCAGGAAAGCCGTAACTCTTGTGTCCAGAAGGGACCCTCGGCGATTGGCTGGGGCGCCTGGATTCGAACCAGGGGATGGCGGTACCAAAAACCGCTGCCTTACCGCTTGGCTACGCCCCACCAGAGCTTGAGCGGCGAACCGCTTGCTCAGAAATCGACGCCTGATTAGCAAAGCTCTTTGCCTGTCACAATGACTAAGTTGCGCCTGCGGCAGATTTCTGCGCGCGAAGCGGCGGGCGGCGTGCTAGCATGCCGCGATATTATCAACCTGAGATCATCGTCCGGCATGGAAAATCCCGCATTCGACCTAGCTTTCGAGCCGGCCTATGGGCGGGCCGTGCCGGTTGCTCCCGATGTCGAGCGCATCACGGCGGAAAATCCCGGGCCTTTCACCTTTTTCGGCACCAACAGCTATCTCGTCGGCTCCTCCTCGCTTGCCGTCATCGATCCCGGGCCGGAGGACGAGGCGCATTATCACGCGCTGATGGCTGCGATCGGCGGGCGTGATGTGACGCATATCTTCGTCAGCCATACGCATCGCGATCACTCGCCGCTTGCCCGGCGGCTGCAGGCGGCAACGGGGGCGGTGACGGTGGGGCAAGGGCCGCATCGGCCGGCGCGGCCGCTGCGGGAAGGCGAGGTCAATCCCTTCGCCGAAAGCGCGGATATGGATTTCGTGCCCGATATCGCGCTCGGCGACGGCGAGACGATTGCAGGGGACGGCTGGGCGATGACGGCGGTGCTGACGCCGGGGCATACGGCCAATCATGCCGCCTTCGCGCTCGAGGGCCGCGACATCCTGTTCTCAGGCGATCATGTCATGGCCTGGTCGACCTCGATCGTCGCACCGCCGGACGGGACGATGGCGGATTACATGGCCTCGCTCGACAGGCTGATAGCGCGCGAAGACGGCCTGCTGCTGCCCGGCCATGGCGGGCCGGTCAGCGAGCCGAAGACTTTCCTGCCGGCGCTGAAGGCGCATCGCCTCGGGCGCGAGCAGGCAGTGCTGGCGCGGGTTGCGGCCGGCGATCGGGAGATTGCGGAGATGGTGAAGGCGATCTATCGCGATACCGATCCGAAGCTGCATGGCGCGGCCGCGCTTTCCGTGCTTGCCCATATCGAGCATCTCATGGAGCGCGGCGAGATTGCAGCGGATGGGCCGCCTTCGCTTGCCGCGCGCTATTGGCCGGGGTAATGAAAGGCGGAGGGAGATCAGCATGGGCCGCGCCGATTACAGCTATCGCACCGATCCCGCCGTTCCCGCCTTTGCCGATGACCGGCCGCTCATCGTCTTCGATGGCGAATGCGTCTTCTGCTCCGGCTGGGTGAAATTCGCGCTGAAGCACGACAGGCGGCAGCGCTACCGTTTCGTCGCGGCGCAGACGCCGCTCGGGCAAGCGCTCTACCGGCATTACGGCCTGGATAGCCGCGATTACGAAACCAATATCCTCATCGAAAAGGGCCGCGCCTTCTTCAAGTCCGATGGCTCGATCCGCATGGTGGCCGGGCTCGGCTTTCCCTATTCGCTGGTGAAGCTCTTCCGGCTCATGCCGCGGCGCGCGGCGGACGCGCTTTATGAATTCATCGCCCGCAACCGGCTGAAGATTGCCGGACGGCAGAGCTGCATGGTGCCGACGCCGGAGCAGCGCGGCCGCTTCATCGCATGAGCGGCGGCACCTTTTCCCTGCTGATCATCGGCGGCTACGGCGCCTTCGGCGGCCGGCTCGCCCGGCTGCTCGGCGAGGAGCCGCGGCTCAGGCTGCTGATCGCCGGCCGTTCGCTCGAAAAGGCCGATGATTTCGTCTTCGATATGCGATCGCCGAAAGGCGGCGCCGGGCGGCTCGGCGGCAACGATCTCGGCGCCTGGCTGCAGGCGGTGGTGTTCGATCGTGACGGCGATCTCCGGGAGCAGCTGACGCGGCTGAGGCCCGATCTCGTCGTCGATGCCTCCGGGCCGTTCCAGAGCTTCACCGGCGATGGCTACAAGGTGGTGCGGGCCTGCATCGAGCTCGGCATCGATTATGCCGATCTCGCCGACAGCACCGGTTTCGTCGCCGGCGTCAGTGGGCTCGATGCCGAGGCGAAGGCGAAAGGCATCTTCGTGCTCTCGGGGCTGAGCAGCCTGCCGGCCCTCTCCTTCGCGGCGCTGGAGGCGATGGCGCCGCATTTTGCCCGCGTCGACAGCGTCGCGGCCGGCATTGCCCCGTCGGCGCATGTCAGGATCGGCCTCAATGTCGTCCGGGCGATCGCCAGTTATGCCGGCAGGCCGGTGGCGCTGCTGCGCGAGGGGCAGCCGGCCAAGGGGCGCGGGCTGATCGACGAGATGCGGGTGACGATCGCGCCGCCCGGCGTGGCGCCGCTCGCCAGCCGCAGCTTCCTGCTGGTGGATGCGCCCGACCTGGCGCTGCTGCCGGCCCGCTTTGCCGGCCTGCAATCCACCTTCACCGGCGTCGGCACCGAGCCGCAGGCGCTGCAGCGGCTCTTGAGATTTGCCGCCCGGCTGGTCGAGATCGGGCTGCTGCCGTCGCTCACGCCGTTCGCCCGGGCGCTGCAGGCGGCCAGCCATCGCTTCGCCGCCGGCGCGCATCGCGGCGGCATGTTCGTGCGCCTGGGCGGCGTCGATCATGAGGGGCGGCGGCTGACGGCGGACTGGTCGCTGATTGCCGAAGGTGATGACGGGCCGTTCATTCCGGTTCTCGGCGTCGAGCTGCTGGTGCGCCGGCTGCTCGACGGCCAACGGCCGGAAAGCGGCGCCCGGCCGGCGGCGGGGGAATTGTCCCTTGCGGATTTCGAAGCGGCCTTCAGCCAGTTCTCCATCGCTTCAGGCGTCCGGCTGGATCACCAGGAAGAGGCCCAGCCGCTCTACCGGCGCATTCTCGGCGACGCCTGGGAGAAGCTGCCGCCGGCGCTGGCGGCGATCCATGCGGGCGGCACCCGGCTTGCCTCCGGCCGGGCGCGGATCGAGCGCGGCAGCGGTCTCCTCGCCCGGCTGATCGCCGGCCTCATCGGCTTTCCCGCCGCCGGCGAGGATGTGCCGGTCGCGGTGCGCTTTGTCGCCGAGGGCGAGCGGGAGATCTGGACGCGCAGTTTCGGCAGCAAGACCTTCCGCAGCTGGCAGGCCGCCGGCCCCGGCCGCGATAGCCACCTGCTCGTCGAGGTGTTCGGGCCGTTCCGGGTGCTGCTGGCGCTGGTGCCGGAGGGGCAGAAGCTGCGCCTCATCGTGCGCGGCTGGCGCTTTTGCGGCATTCCGCTGCCGCTGTTTTTGGCGCCGGGCGGCGATACCTACGAGGAGGAGCGCGACGGGCGCTTCCACTTCCACGTCGAGATCGGCGGGCGGCTGACCGGGCTGGTGGTGCGCTATTCGGGATGGCTGGTGCTGGAGTGAGACCCCTCGCCCTGGCCAGCATCAACGGCCGGCGAAACGCTGTCTGGCGGCCTCGGTGACAGGCGTATAGAGGGCGATGCGGGTCCCCTCGGGGTCGGCAAACTGCGCTGTCCGGTTGCCCCATGGCAGATCCTTGGGCGCGTGCACGACCGTGACCCGGTCCTTGAGCCGGGCGAATTCCGCATCGACATCCGACACCATGAATTCGAGAATGGCCGTGCGATTGGCTCCCGGCTCGGCGCTGCCCTCGCTGAACAAGGCCACCGTTTCGGCGCTGCCGATGGCGAGTGTGGCGCCTGGCATGACGATCTCGGCGAAGGCGGGCGCAAGCCATTCGGCGCGGCAGCCGGTCACAAGCTCATAAAAGGCCACCATGCTGTTGATATCGGCGGCGATGAGGCGGGTGGATGCGAATTTCATGATGTTCTTCCTTGGCTGCGCGATGATGGCTGCGCGACGATCTCTCGGCTTGCCTTTGTGACACAGCCGTGCTGACAGCGTTGTGGCAGCAGGAGTCAGCAGGCATGCGAAAAGCAGAGCGGCTTTTTCAGATCATCCAGATTCTTCGCCGGTCGAGCCGGCCGGTGACCTCGTCCGCGCTCGCGGATGAACTGGAGGTCGCCAGGCGGACCGTCTATCGCGATATCGCCCATCTGATTGCCCAGCGTGTTCCGATCGAAGGCGAGTCCGGGTTCGGCTATGTGCTCGATCCGCGCTACGACATGCCGCCGCTGATGCTGACGCCCGACGAGATCGAGGCGGTCGTGCTCGGCGTGCAGATGGCGGCAAGGCTGAATGATGCGGCCATCCGCAACGCCGCCAGCGATGTCATGGCCAAGATCACCTCGGTCATGCCGCCGGAGCTGCTTCCCTTTATTGCCGAGCCCGCGGTCGGCATCAAACCGGACGATATCGGCGGCGATGCGACGCTCGACACGCGTCCTCTGAGGTCGGCGATCCGGGAAGGCCGCAAGCTGGAACTCGACTATCGCGCGGCGGACGGGACGATCAGCAGCCGCATCGTCTGGCCCGTGCTTCTCGGCTATGCCGATAGGCACAGCCTGCTGATCGCCTGGTGCCAATCGAAACAGGCCTTCCGTCACTTCCGCACCGAACGGATCCTCAAGGTCGAGATTCTGGCTGAATCCATCGGCATGTCCAGGAGCCGGCTGCGACAGCAATGGCAGCAGTGGCGCGATGCCGAGATGCGCAAGTCGGGTTAGATGCGGAGATGCTTCCGGCCGACGAGCGTGGAACGGAAACGTCGCGGCATGCCCTTTCGCCCCGTTTACGGGATGGCAGCCGGATGCGGGGCTGGCTGCGCCGATCTGCCACGATGGCGCTGGAAAAGCGACGAAAAGTCGGTTGCCGATTTATACAGTTTACCTGTATAAATCGGCATTGGGATAGCAGAAAGGATCGATCATGGAGATCGAGAATAAAGAGGTGGTTCGCCGCTTCAACGTTGAAGTGATTCAAGACGGCAGTGAGGCGGCGTTCAAAGCCCTGATGGCCCCGGATTTCATCAACCAAGCCGCGCCGGAAGGAATGGCGAATGGCCCGCAGAGCATGTGGAACACGTTCCAAAATGTCCTGCGCCCGGCGCTGTCGAATATGAAAGTGACGATCCATGATCAGATCGCCGAAGGCGACAAGGTGACAACGCGAAAGACGATCAGTGGCACTCACTCCGGTCCCTTGATGGGAATTCCACCGACCGGTCGGGATGTCGCCATCGATGTCATCGATATCGTGCGTGTCGAGGACGGCAAATATGCCGAGCATTGGGGCCTGAACACGTTCTCAACCGTTCTTGCGACTTTAGCGAAGGCCTGACGCTACGGACGAACAAGTCTTTCGATGATACGAATTGCGGCTTCGAGTGTTCGCCTGTCCTCCTGGGACAAGCGCTCGTCGATAAGCGCGGCAATTTCCGCCGTCCGAGCCTTCCTGGAGCGGGTCAGCTCTTCCCGGCCTTTCTCGGTTATGGATAGAAGCCGGCTGCGGCTATCCACCGGATTGGGCAACTTGCTGACCAATTCGGCGGTCTCCAATTGGCCTGCGACCAATCGCATGCTCTGATGTCTGACATTGCGTCGGCTTGCCAATTCGGCGACGCTGAGAGGGCCGCTTCGATCGAGCAGCGCCAGAGTTTCAGACTGAGACGTTGTCGGCGTGTTTGTATTCGCTCTTATGCCCCTGACGAAATTGCCGACCGTGACGCGAAGACTTTCCGCAAGCGCCAAGGCGGACTCCAGCTTTTCGGGGCTCTCTTCATCTCCGGCCATCGGCCACTTCTTCCTTGGAAAGAATGCGTTGCTCTTCCATAAACCGAGACATGCGGGAAATGAAACGGCATCGACCGATCTGAGTGTGAGGGGCAGTCCTGATGCATCGCAGCTTTCGGCCGAGGACCTGGTAGGCTTGTCGCACGAGATCGGAACCAATAAGGGGTTGAAGGCTTCCTGTGACGGTCGAGATTGATTTCGGTTTCGGGCGACAACTTGAACTCCCCCTGCGGACCAGACTGTCATGGTTCGATGCGACAGCTCTGATGAAAGACAGGAAAATCGAAACAGCCATGCTCCATTCTCACGATCAATCCAACTCGACGATCGCAACGGTCCGCGATGTTCGGCAGGCCGATGCGATCTGTTATCGAAGAGACGGAAGCGGGCAGCTTCGCATCGCTACCATGTCACCGTTCATCTGCTGCACGTCGTCGAGGCGAGATGCGGCACAGCCCGGCTTGGAGGCTCTGCTTTCCAGGCTGGAAGGCGTGGTCGTTTGAAGCTCGGCTTCACCAAATCGCTGTCGAGACTGTTGACGACACGACGGCGAGCCGCACGCTTGTTGGAGAAGGCATGGCGTCCGCTTCGCCATAAGCCATCCAGGCAGGAGCGACCCAGGCTCCAGACGACCGCCGCATTCGGCAGCAACCCCGGAAGGCTGGTCATGAAGAGCTTCGTGCCCGCCGATCTGCCAAGCAAACCGGCCCTTGTGGTGGTGCTTCATGGATGCCGGCAGACGCCGGAAAGCCTGGACGCCGCCAGCGGCTTCTCGAGACTGGCGAGGGAGAGAGGGTTCGTGCTGCTTTACCCGCAGCAGACCCACGCCAACAATGCGCATAAATGCTTCAACTGGTTCCGTCCGAGCGAGGTCGCTCGCGATCGCGGCGAGGTGCTTTCTATCAAGCAGATGATTGACCATGCGCTCAAACGACATCGAGCCGATCGCACGCGCGTTTACATTGTCGGCCTTTCTGCCGGCGGCGCGATGACAGGTTCATTGGTCGCCAACTATCCGGATATGTTTGCAGGTGCCGCCATCGTCGCCGGGATGCCGGTTGGCGCGGTGCGCGATGCAATGTCAGCGCTGCGTGCAATGAAGTCCGGCGCGGCACTGCCCCCGGATGGCTGGGGCGCCAGGATTGCCGAAATCTCCCCCGGCCAACGCTCCTGGCCGCCGATCAGCATCTGGCAGGGGACTGCGGATCGCACGGTAAACCCGGCAAATGCGAGGGCCTGCGTCGATCAATGGGTTGAAGCGAACGCTGTCGATCGAAGCAGCGCCCGTGTCGAGAAGAAGCCCTGGGGCGAGTTGTCCTCCTGGAACGCCGGAGGTGCACGCCCGGTATCGCTCTATTCCATCCATGGCATGGGGCACGGTCTTCCCGTCAAGAGTCGAAGGCCGACCCGTTCAGGCTCGACAGACCCATTCGTGTTGACAGCGGAGATCTCGGCTCCGGTGGAACTGATGCGTCTGTGGCGCCTGGCAAGGCGGTAAGCATGCCTGGCCACTCCAGGCGATCTCACCATCGGGCGCTGGGTCTTCCTGCAACGAGTGCTATATTCAATTTCGGTCGTTGCACCTGAGACGAACCGGGAAAGGAATTCTCGATGGGAGAACAGAAGCGCCCGCTGCAACCTGGGAACACCGCGCCCGCCTTCGAGCTCGCCTCGGCCAATTTCGACGGGACGGTCTCTTTGGCCGATTTGAGCGGCCGGCCATTCCTGATCGGCTTCTTTCGCGGGCTGCACTGCCCGTTCTGCCGGCGCCAGCTCGAGCAGCTTGCCGGCATAGAGCCCACCCTCAGCGCCGCCGGGGTGAGGACCGTGGCCGTTATCAACACGCCGGTGGAGCGCGCTCGCCTGTATGTCCGCCACCGTCCGACGCCGGTGACGCTGCTGTGCGATCCCGACTGCCGCACGCATCGCGCCTATGGTGTGCCGCATGCCGAGTTCCTGCCCGAGGGCAGCAGCGAGCAGCCCGAATGGCCTTATACCGCGACGATGGCGCAGTTCCAGGCGGCGCGCATCAACCCCATGGGTGTGTTTCCGGAACCGATCCAGCCGATGGAAGCCAACACGGTGCTCAACGCCAGGGACGGCTTCGTGCTTGACGAAGCCGATCATGCGATCTTCGCCAAACACCCTACCCAGCTCGTCGGTCACTTCCTGGTCGATCAGAACGGCACCATCGCCTGGGCAAAGATGGAGGCGCTGGACGGACCCAGCAGCCTTTGCATCTTCCCGACGGCGACGGAGATCATCGCTGCCGTGGGCGAGCTTGGGCGCTAGGCTGCAGCGTTATCGGTTGGTGGTCGGATGATTGCCGGCGTCTTTGGCGGCCCGCAACAAGGGGGCCGGTCTGCCGCGCCTATCCCGGCTTTGCTGGGCTCGGGGCGTTTGCTTCCACCTCTCCTCCCTCATTCCTGTGCTCGTCACAGAATGAGGGAGGAGAGCTAGGCAATATCGCAGGACCGTCGAGTTTGCGGCACGGTATGCGGGCCGCGTCTGCCGCGCCCTCTCCCGGCCCTTCGCTTGGGCTCAGGGCGTTCGCCGCTGCAATCGATTCACTGGATCGATTGCTGCCGCCCTTGGCGGCACCGCGGCTCACCCACCCGCAATTCCCAGGAGTTCGGAGTCGAGCGCCTTCAGATAATCGCCGGCGATTGCGGCGCTGAGGCCGAGGTCGTGCTGGCCGTAGCGGGAGGCGACGCGGATGTCGACGAAGGTGGTTTCGGCCTCTTCGCGCAGCCGGATGACCATATCGAAGCGCAGGCCGAGGATCAGCGTGCGGGTGGTCGCCTGCAGCGTCACGCCGTTGGCGCCGCGGATCAGCTTGGCGACGTCGTCGTCATAGGGACGCGGCGTCGGCACGGGAATGATGCCGGGCGCGTCGGTCACGGCGTCGTCGTCGGGGTCGGGCTTTGCCGGCCTGTCCTCGAGATCGCGATCCGGCTCGCTCGTGCCAGTGCTCCTGACGATCGTAAAGCCGCTCTGCTTGGCGACCTTGCGCACCGCCTCCAGCACGCGGTCGAGAGCGCCCTCATAGCGCCGGCCGGTCAGTTCGGGATAGGCCTCCATCTGCTTCTCGCGATCCTCCGGCGTCACCAGCGGATTGCGCTTCAGCCAGATCTGGTCGGATTTCGGCGGCGACAGCCAGTCGGGCGCTGCGACCGGATCGGTGGAGACATCGTAGATCGCAGGCAGGTTGAGGTAGCGCTCCGCCGCCACGGCGCCGATGCCAAGCGGAAAGGCGGCATAGATCAGCGCCGCCAGTGCGGCGAGCCCGCCTTCGGCCCCTGATACCCAGAGGCTGCGCAGGCCGACGGCGGCGAGCAGTGCTGCAAGCAGCGCGCCGCCGGCGGCGGCGATCAAAAGCAGCACCAGATAGGGGGTGGCGAGCCCGCCGAAGCGGTGGGCGATCAGCACGGCGAGCGCCAGAACCAGGGAAAATGCCCCGATCAGCCGCGAAGCGTAGGCGGCGTTGGAAACGGGACGGTCGTAACGGATGGGCATCAAACTTACCGGTTGCTCGTCAGCGCCGCGCCATCAACCACGCAAATCGCCTTCTCCCTGTTTAGAGCATGATGCCGAAAAGTGTGAAGCGGTTTTCGGACGACATCTTGCTCTATTTCTTTGATTTAGATTCGGATTCAGATTTAGAGCCTTTCCGGGTTAGATTGAAGTATTCTGTTGGCTCAAACGGAGTCGGATGGTCGACCGGCCGGCGCGTGGCGTAGCCCAGCTCTACGGCCAAGCCGGCCGGTCGATCAGCCGGCCCGTTTCAGCCAACCCTCCCGCAGATTTGTCTGGCAAATCTGCAAGACTTTGGAATCGCCGGACGCACTTATCGCTTCGCCATGGCGAAGCGGTGCGGCCGGTGGGCCGGGCATCTTTCCGCCAGGACAAAGGCGATCGGCTCGGACGTACCGAGGGGTATGTCCGTCGCCAATCGCCTTTGTCCTGACGAAAATCTGCTCCGGCAGAATGCTTCAATCTAACCCGGAAAGACTCTAGGCCGGGCCGGCCTAAAATTATCCGGATCTGGGGCAAGATTCGGCTGAATTGAAACTGTTGTCTCGGAATATCAGATGGAATTCAGCGGAGACCGCCGGGCAATCGACCGCCGACTTCATAAGCCCTTGCTGATATGTCAAAAAAAGGCCATTCTGCCGCGGTTTCATCTCCAGGGTCACGGACAGGAGAGACGGGATGATTTCACCCGAGATAGCAGCAAGGCCGCAGGCGTCTGCGCTTGGCGGGATCGATCACACCGAACCGACGCTGCCGATGGAGCTCGTCGAGCTCGAACTTTCGCTCGAAGGTTATGCCGGCGGCGATGCCGGCTTCTGCGAGGCGGTGCGCCAGGCAGCCGGCCGTTCCGGCGGCGAACTGCTGTTCGACCTGCCGGCCGCCGGCCTGATCGAGGATTGTCGCCGCATCGCCGTCCTGCGCATCCCCGATGGCGAGGGCATGCGCGTCGTGCTGGCGCTGCTCGATCAGAACGGCACCGAGATCCGCATGCAGGCGCCCGACGAGGACACTGCCCATCTGGTGCGCTTCGCCGATGCCTTCATCGAGGTGCTGGAGCGGATCTGAGCGTCCGTCTCGGTTCTAGCGCCGTTCGACCGCCGCTTCCGCCAGGCTGCGGAAGGGAAATTTGCGGCCGCACTCGCATTTGATCATGAAGCTTTCCTGGTGGTTGGAAGCCCGCTGCACGCCAAAGCCGCGCGGCAGCTGATCGACCTGGAAATCCGGATGCTTGCGCTTGGGATCATCGATCTCCGAGGCCTCGGCAAAACCCGCATTGCCGCATTGCGGGCAGTTCAGTTTCTTCGAAAATCGATCGCGGATGGCCATGCTCGGTTCCAGTGTTTTCGGCCTCCTCATACAGAGGAATGCCCCTTGTGCATAGGTGGGTGGCGAAAGCGGAACCATCTTCCGGCGGTGCCGTTCCTTTTGGAAAGGAGGCGATCATGCCGAACAGAGATCCGATCCCGACACCGACGACCGATACACCGCGCGGGCCGACGCCGACACCCGGCATTCCCGACCGCATCCAGGAAAAACCGCCGCTGACCCCGGCCCAGGACCCGGGCGACACGAAGAACCCGCAAGACCCGCCGCTCGATCCGGCGCTGCTGCCGATCGGGGATCCCGCCGGGGCGGCGTGAAGATGGCGAGAGGCGTTGTCCTCGCTCTCGATGGCTTTTTCTCGTAAGTAACTGAAGCCGCGTGCTTGGTTGTGGATTCCAGGGTCAAGCACCCTGGAATGACGGAGTGTGGGGTTGGCGATGTTGCCAAACGCACCGCCGGCGCAGCTTGGGAGCCGGCGCGGTTTTTGGGATGTCGCAATGCCGCGGCTTGTGCAACGACGCATCCGCCGAAGGTTCCTCACCGCTGCTCAACCGATGCGTCGCGGCACCACTTTGCGCGCTGGCGCACGTATGGGTCGCGGCACCACCTCTCTTCCGCGCTGGCGGCTTATGCATCCCGGCACCACCTCTCCTCGCGGTGAGCCGATCTTTCGCGCGACCACCTCTCCTCCGTCTTTTGACCCTGGGATCCACGCGGCTGGCACGACAGAC
>NZ_JABDWM010000035.1:0-28517 GCF_019685295.1 Rhizobium sp. NLR22b | reverse complement strand
CGTCCGGAATGAAATATCGCGGGGTGGAGCAGCCCGGTAGCTCGTCAGGCTCATAACCTGAAGGCCGCAGGTTCAAATCCTGCCCCCGCAACCAATCTTCCCAAAAAGCCCGCCTCGTGCGGGCTTTTTGTTTGGTAACAGCTCGAGAATTTGACGCCTCATCTGCGGCCCGCAAGAAGGCAAAGTCGACGCAGCCCGGACGAAAAATTCCTGAATAATTCTTCCGAACCGACACTATACCATCCTCTAAAGCCCGCAAAATAGCGGGCTTTTTGCGTTTCTGCGAGACAGGAGCGGTAGTCCCCCAAGTTGCCATCGATTTTCAAGTGATGACGAGATAGTTGCTAAAAGGATAATATTCTAATATACCTAGCTCAGGCGCACCTTATATTTTCGTAGTAGCAAGCAACGTCCGTCCATCCGGCGGCGCCTATTATCCTATTCAGCGAGCAGTTCGATTTCATGAAGTAGATAAGATTTATAGGGGGGAATCATGCGAAAATGGGGATCTTCTCTACTGACGTCTCCGCATGGGAGGCGTCGTATTCTATCGGCAATCTCCGCGTTGCCCGCGTTCTGCGCGCTGCTGTTTTTAGCCGGGGTTGCGTCCTCGCAAGCGCCGACCGACGAACAGCGCGACGCGATCAGGGCAGAGTGCCGCTCCGATTTCATCGCGAAATGCTCGGGGGTGACGCCGGGAGGAATCGAGGCGCTCACCTGCCTCCAGCAGCATAGCGCCACACTTTCAGCCGGCTGCCAGAAAGCGGTTTCGGCGGTGAACGTCAAACCCAAATCGACATCCGCGGAGCCAACGCCGGCGCCAGCGATCGGCGCGCCGCCGCACCAGCCGACTGAGGCGCAGCGGAATGCCCTCAAATCGGCCTGCCAGCGCGATTTCATGGCGCAATGTTCCGGCGTCACTCCGGGAGGTGCGGCGGCTCTCAGCTGTCTGCAACAACATAACGCCGCTCTATCGATGCCATGTCAGCAAGCCGTCGCCGCATTGGGGGGATCGGCGGCACCGACAACCAACGATGCGGCTGCCACCGGTGCGATCACCCCGGCCCCACGAGCAATGATGCCGGCCTTGTCGCCGCGAGAGGAAGTGATGATCCTGCGGGAAACCTGCGGCGCGGACTTCCGCGCCTTGTGCCGCATGGTCCCTCTAGGCGGAGGGCGGGGCATCGCCTGCCTGCGCGACAATCTAGAGCGCGTATCGCCGGAGTGCCACCGCGTGCTCACTTCGGGATTGTAGCGCCCGTTCGACGCTTGATCTCATAAAGAGGTCGTCGCGCCCCGGCGAGAAATTCGGTGCGCGACCCCACGAAGACCGGCAAGCACGCGTTGCCTGCCGGCTGCATGGCATCTCTCACATTTCAAGTCCGGCTGCGGAATATCCATCAGCGGCCATCTGCAATTCGATGAAATCAATGACGACACGAACGAAAGGCATTGCCATGTCATCGACTTTCCCTTTTCCGCTATTGAAGCGGATGCTTATCTATGCGTCGGTTTCTGCCGGTTTGGTGCTGCCGACGAGCGCTTGGGCGGATGATGCAAAAGAGCTGCTCAAGAAGATGTCCGATTTTCTGACGGCGCAGAAGACGATCTCCTTTACATATCAATCATCGCTCGAAGCGGTGACGCCTGCCTTTGAGAAGCTCCAGTTCGTGAGCTCGGGGACCGTGAACCTGACCCGTCCCGATAAGTTGCGCGTGACGAGGACCGGCGGCTTCGCGGATATCGACGTCAGTTTCGATGGTTCGTCGCTGACGGTACACGGCAAGAATCTCGACGCCTATGCGAAGATCGATGGCAAGGGTTCGCTCGATGATCTTATCGACCGCCTGATGACAGCGGGTGTCGAAGCGCCGGGCGCCGATCTTTTATCCTCCAACGTCTACGGCGAGCTCATGTCCGATGTGACGGAAGCCAAGCATATTTCCAGTGCTTTCGTGGATGGCGTCGAATGCGAATATCTGGCCTTCCGAACGCCTGAGATCGACTGGCAGATCTGGATACAGACCGGCGCGCAGCCCATCCCGCGCCGTTACGTCATCACCAGCAAGCACGTCGTCCAGGCGCCGCAATACATGCTCGAAATCAGCGATTTCAAGAGTGGAGCAGATGTCGCGGCCGTTTCCTACAACATCGAGATTCCCGGCAGTGCCAAGACGGTCGATCTCAGCGAGCTGCAATCGCTCGATGAGCTTCCAGCGGCTGCCGATGCGGGAGAAGCGAAATGACCTATAACAAGCTGCTGTTCATTCTCGGCTTGGCCGGTGTCCTGACATTTACCGACCTTCGCGTCGAGGGCCAAGGTTCCATGGCGCTGTCGATCGGGTTCGCCACGCCGGCGGGCGCCGTCATCGGCAGGCCGTTGACGCCGCTCTCTTATGCGGGCGTTGCCCGCAGAACGACGCGGCGGGTCGTGACGCGGACGGCGACGACCATCGCCGTGCTTCCGGCAGGCTGTCTCTACGGTGCCTATTATGGCGGCTATTATTATCGGTGCGGGTCGTCCTATTACGCCAAGAGCGGGAGCGTCTATGTGCAGGTGATCGTGCAATAACTGCCGCGATTGCTTTACCCGACGTTCGATATCTCCGTTTCCGTCACCCTCGCGGCCGCGTTTACGGTGGCTCCGCGCCGCTTCCAATATTCCTCGAGGCGCTGCAGCAGCACGTAGAAGGAAGGAACGAAGAGCACGGCGAGGCAGGTCGAGGCGATCATGCCGCTGAAGACCGATATGCCGATCGACTTGCGGGCCGATGCGCCGGCGCCCGTCGCCAGCACAAGCGGCAGGACACCGAGGATAAAGGCGAAGGACGTCATCAGGATCGGCCGGAAACGCAGCCGGGCGGCCTCGACGGCCGCTTCCAGGATTTCCATGCCTTCCGCCCGTTTTTCACGCGCATATTCGACGATGAGGATGGCATTCTTGGCCGCCAGCGCAATCAGCAGGATCAGGCCGATCTGGGTATAGAGATTGTTGGCCACGCCTGCTGCCGTCAGTGCCGCCACCGTGCCGAGCAGGGCGAGCGGCACGGCAAGTATGACTGCCAGCGGCAGGATCCAGCTTTCATATTGGCCGGCGAGCACGAAATAGACGAGCAGCATGGCGAGCGCGAAGATGAAGTAGATCTGCCCGCCCACGGCTTTTTCCTGATAGGAGAGCGCGGTCCATTCGAAGCCGGCTCCGGGCGGCAATGTATGGTCGGCGATCTGCTCCATGACCTCGAGCGACTGGCCGGAACTGAAGCCGGCGGCCGGTCCGCCGACGATGGTGGCGGTGGGATAAAGATTGTAGAGGCTGATCAGCGAGGGGCCTTCTGTCGTCGTGACATCGATCACCGTGCCGAGCGGCACCATCGTCCCGTCGCCGGCCTTGACCTTCAGATTGCGGATATCGTCGGGGCTGACGCGGAAATCGGAGGCGGCTTGCGCATAGACCTGGAAGGTGCGGCCGAATTTGTTGAACTGGGTGACATAGCTCGATCCGACATAGCCGGAGAGTGCCGAGAAAACCTGCCCCACGGTAATTCCCAGCGTCTCCGCCTTGATGCGATCGACGGAGACCGCAAGCTGCGGCACGTTCGAGCGAAACGGCGTGCTCAGCCTTTGCAGCGATGACTGGGCATTGCCGTTCTTCACGATCGTATCGGCAAGCGATTGCAGCAGCGGATAGTCGGAGACGCCGTTGCGGAGTTCGACCTGCATGGTAAAGCCGTTGGCATTGCCGATGCCCTGTATCGGAGGCGGTATGACCACCAGCGTTTTGGCGGTCAGCACATGCTGCAGCGCGTCGTTCAGATGCTGATAGATCGACAGCAGGTCCTGCCCTTTCTCCTTGCCGCGCTCGTCCCAATCCTTGAGAATGACATAGGCGACGCCGGCATTCTGCAGGCTGGCACTGTTGTCGAGAACCGAAAGGCCGCTGATGGTCAGCACCTGATCGACGCCAGGGGCGGCCTCGGCGATCTTGCCGACCTCTTCCATGACGGCATCGGTCCGCTCTTTCGAGGCGCCATCGGGCAATTGCGCACTGATCAGCACATAGCCCTGATCCTCGATCGGCAGGAATGCCGTCGGCAGGCGCGTGAGCCCCCAGACGGCGACGCCGATCAGCACGAGTGCTGCGATCGCCATGATGCCGCTGTGACGGGTCATCGCTCCGACCAATCCGGCATAGTGGCGTTCGCCCCAGTCATAGCCCCGATTGAAGCCGCGATAGAAGACGTTGCGTTTCTCGGGCGGCACCGGTGCTCGCAGCCAAAGAGCGCATTGCGTCGGTTTCAGCGTCACGGCATTGACGGCGCTGATCAATGCGGTGGCGGCGATGACCAGCGCGAACTGCCGATAGAGCTGCCCGGTCAGGCCGGGCAGGAAGGCGGCCGGAATGAAAACGGCCATCAGCACCAGCGTGATGCCGATGACGGGGCCGAGCAACTCCTCCATCGCTTTCTCTGCCGCCTTGCGGCCCGACATGCCGGCCTCGATGTGCCGGGCGACACCTTCGACGATGACGATGGCATCATCGACGACGATGCCGATCGCCAGAACGATGGCAAACAGCGTCGACAGATTGACCGTGAAGCCCAAGGCCGCCATGGCCGCGAAGGCGCCGATGATGGTGACGGGAACGGTGGTCGCCGGCACGAGCATGGCCCGCCAATCCTGCAGGAAAACCAGAATGACGATGAGAACGAGCACGCCCGCCTCGATCAAGGTGACGTAAACCTCGTCGATGGAGGCCTTGACGAATTTCGTCGTATCGAACGGCAGATGATATTCGAGGCCCGGCGGGAAATTCTTCGAGAGCTCCGCCATCTTCGCATTCACCGCCTGCTCCACGGCAATGGCGTTGGCTTCCGGCAGCTGGAAAATGCCGATGCCGGCCGCCGGCCGGCCGTTTTGCGTGAAGGACTGGCTGTAGGTCTGGGCGCCGAGTTCGACGCGGCCGATATCGCGCACACGCGTGATGCGGCCGCCCTGTCCGCTTTCGACCTTGACGACGATGTTCTCGTAGTCGGCCGCTTCGTTCAGCCGGCCGTTGACATTCAGCGTGTATTGGAAGACCTGCCCTTTCGGCACCGGCGGAATGCCGATCTGGCCGGCGGTGACCTCCTGGCTCTGCTGCTGCACGACATTGACGACATCCTGCGGCGTCAGGCCGCGTGCCTGCAGCAGGTTCGGATCCATCCAGATCCGCATGGCATATTGGCCGGCGCCGAACACCGTCACGTTGCCGACGCCAGGCAGGCGGGCGAGTTCGTTCTGCAGATTGATGACGGCGTAATTCGACAGGAACAGGCTGTCATAGCGGCTGTCGGGCGAGGCCAGGCTGACGAAGCCGAGGATGGCGGTCGATTTCTTCTGCGTCGTCACGCCTTGAAGCTGCACCGCTTCGGGAAGCGATGACATTGCGATCGCGACCCGGTTCTGCACCAGAACCTGCGCCTGATCCGGATCCGTTCCGATGGCAAAGGTCACGATCAGCGAATAGGTGCCGTCGCTGGCGCTGGTCGACTGCATGTACAGCATGTCCTGCACGCCGTTGACCTGCAGCTCGATCGGCAGCGCCACGGTGTCGACGAGGGTCTGTGCGCTGGCGCCGGGAAAGCGGGTCGTCACCTGCACCGTCGGCGGGACGACATTTGGATACTGCGCCACTGGCAGCTGGAACAGGGCAACCGCGCCGACCAAAACGAACACCAATGCCAGCACGTTGGCAAGCACCGGACGCTCGATGAAAAAACGCGAGATCATGCTGTTGTCCTCAGACGTTCAGATGAAGCGTGACGGCGAATTCATTGCGTGGTGGTGTCGGCCTTGGCATCGCCAGCGGCGTTGGCCGTCGGGTTCATTTCCATCTTCTCGGGGCTGACCTTGCTGCCGGGTATGGCCAGTTGAACTCCCTGGGTCACCACCCAGTCAGCCGGATCGAGGCCGGATTGGATGACCCGGAGCGCGCCCTCACGCTGCCCGATCTTGACCTGTTTCTGCTCGATGACATCGTCCTTCCCGAGAACCAGTACGTAGGTGCCAAGCTGGTTCGTTCCGATCGTGTCGTCGCGCACCAGTAGAGCCTTGTCATCGTGGCCGACCGGCACCCGAACTCTGACGAAGAGGCCGGGCAGCATGGCGTGGTCCTTGTTGTCGAACAGCGCGCGCACCTGAAGCGTGCCTGTGGAGGCATCGAGTTGAGGCGACACGTAGTCGAGATGTCCCTTGTGCGGATAGCCTTCCTCGGTCTGCAGACCGATCTCCGCAGGGATGCTTGGAAGGTCCGTCTGCCTGAAAGTATGTCCTTGCTTTGCCAGGGTTTCCTTGATCATCAACACCTGCGTTTCGCTGACGTTGAAATAGGCATAAAGCGGATCGGTCTGGACGATGCTGGCGAGTTTGGTGGGGCCGGACACGCCGACCAGCGTGCCGATGTCGACGAGGTGATCGGTGACGATGCCATCGAAGGGAGCGAGCACCTCCGTGTAGCCGAGGTTGATCGTCGCCAGATCGACATTGGCCTGGGCGTTGAGAATGGCGGCATTCGCCTCGTCGAGAGTTGCCTTGGCACTGTCGACCGCGGTCTGGGTGGTGACCTGTTGCTTCGACAGATTGAGCTGACGGTCATATTCCAGCTTCGCGCCGACCTGCGAGGCTTGTTGTGAGGCGAGTGACGCCTTCGCCTGATCCAGTTGCGCCTGATAAGTGTCGCGTTCGACGCCGAAAAGCTTGGTACCCTTCTTCACCATCATGCCGTCCTGGTAATCGATGGATTGGATATAGCCCTGGACACGCGCCTCGATATCGACGGCGTTGAGCGGCGCCGTATTGCCGGTGAGCTCGAAATAAAGCGTGACCGGTTGCTGGACGGGCTGTGCGACCCGAACCACGGCAGGTGGAGGAGGAACATAAGTGTTCCCGCTTTCCTCACAGCCCACGAAAAGCGCCAAGCCGGCAAGTGTCAGAAAAAATCGCAGACCCTGATGCAATCCCCCACGCATTGCCGCCGCCTCGACATGTCAAGAGCCCAGTTTTCGCTGCGTGCCTCGACGGCGGCCCCCACCGGCCTGCCGAAGGTTCAAGGCATGCGATATTATGTCGCGGCATTGCAAAAAATTGCAATAGTCCTTGATGCACAATTGAACTGCTTCGCAGTGTCGAAGGAGCAGTGTGAAGGTCTGCCAGTCTCATCGGAGATCGTAAGCCGGCTACGGTTTACCCAGCCGTTCGAGGGCGGACTGCAACGGTGCGTCGGAAACGCGGACCAGGCCGATGTAAGGATTGGCCATGTCCGAAACCAGGAAGACGGCGCCGGCGACGGATAAGGCGCAGACGAAGAGAATGGACAGCACTGTGGGATTCGGCGGTGCCTGGAGTCCGAAGGTCGTGAAAAGCAGCGAGAGCCAACAGACGAGAACGGCAAGGAAGGCCCAGGGCAGGCCCTCGCTGCCGGATTCGACCAGCAGCCAGTGGGTTTCGGCCACCGTGCCGCTCACATCGAGAGCGCGCGCCTGGAGGGAATGATGCATGGCATCGCGCGGCGACAGCGATCGAAGGTCGCCTTGAACCGCCTCAATGTCCTGGTATTCCCCGGGCGCTTTGCGCGATGGCTCGTCGGTGGTCTCGGCACTCCAGCCGCGGCTCAGCCGCCTCTCGATCAGCTGGCGCAGTAACTGGCGGGCATGATCGGTCTCCGGGCCGTATTGCGCCATGACGCGGTCCAGCAGCAGAACCCGCGCAGCCGCCGTCCTCATCTCGACTTCGGCATCGTCATAGCTCGATTTGGCGGATGCGATCAGCAGACCGAGGGCCAAGGCCGACAGCGTTCCGACCACCGCGGTTGCGAGCCTGATGGCATCCTTGGATTCCGGGCTGAGATGATGATCCGGCAAGCGGCCGCGCACCATCATTCCCATCGATGTTGCCGCCGACAGAAAGACAAATACAATCCCGCCAAGCAACAGTGAGCTCAACTCCGGTCTCCATATAATCTTGACGATCCTGCAAGCTGCGATGCTTGCAAGCTCTATACAAGAAATGCGGTCATCATAGCGGAGGACCGACGGAGCGTGGAACTCTTTACTTCTCTGTTCTCGGGCGGAGATCACTGCTGGAAGATGAGAAGCACGTAAGCCAGGAAAAGCACCAGATGAACGGCACCCTGCATGAGATGAGTGCGACCGCTGGCGAAGGTAATGATGCTGACGGCAAGGGTGAGCAGGAGCATCACCAGATCGCTGTGTTCCAGCCCAAGGGTGACCGGGTGTCCGTAAAGACGGCTGACCACGAGCATCGCGGGTACGGTCAGCCCGATCGTCGACAGGACTGAACCCAGAAAGATATTGACCGCGCGCTGAAGATTATCGGCGATGGATGCGCGCACGGCGCTGATCGCCTCGGGCGTCGCGACAAGGATGGCCATGACAACGCCGCCGAAGGCGGTCGGCGCGTGCAGGGTTTCGATGATGTAATCGATCGGCCGCGCAAGCTGTTCGACCAGAAAGACCACCGGACCCATGTAGGCGAAGAGCAGAACGGCATGCGGCCAGACTGGCCGGTGCGGAAGGGCGTGTTCGCCTGGATGTGCGTGGCGATTGGCGTCGGTCGTGAAATAATCCTGATGGCGGCCAGCCTGGAGAAACAGGAATGTGGCGTAAAGGCCGACCGAGACGATGCCCAGTATCAATTGCCGCGGCGCCGATGGATGCTGGCCGTCCGGGCCGGCAAGAAATGTGGGCATGACGAGGCTGAGCGTCGCCAGTGGCACGATGACGCCGAGATAGGCGTTGGCGCCCTGGAGATTATGCTGTTGTTCCGGCCGCCGCCAGGCGCCCAGCAGCAATGACAGGCCGACCATGCCATTAAGGATGATCATGACGACCGCAAACAGGGTGTCGCGCGCAAGCGTGGGATTGTTCTCGCCGTGAATCATGACGGCGGAGATCGCCATGACTTCGATCGAGGTTATGGCGAGCGTCAGAATGAGCGTGCCGTACGGCTCCTTCAGCCGCTCGGCCAGATGATCCGCATGCCGGACGACAGACAGGGCGGAGCCGAGAACGACCGCAAACAGCCATCCGAAAACCACGGCGAACCAAAGCGGATCGGGAAGCCGACGGAAGAGCTGCTCCGGAAAGGCGAGAAATATCAGGCTGGTTGCGATGCTGACGCCGAGGAACCATTCCTCGCGCAGACCGGTCTCGCCGACGGTGCGCAGTGCGGGCCTGTCAGTCATCAAGACCGCCGCAATTCCGCAAATTCCGCCGCAATGCGATCATCAACACCATGGTCCCGCCCGCTGTCCTGCCCGCCACATAAAAGGAATCGAACGAGGCCGTCCAAAAACCAGACAGCCCAACCTTCATGCGGAAAGCCTTTCGCCTTTGTCATTGAAACAAGCTCGACCCAAGCCCGGCCCTTGTCGCCATCCAGAATACAAAAGGACCGTACCTCACGCCAGATGCCACGTGATCGAGGCGCAGACGCTGCAAGCCAGGCAGGACTTTGTTATTCGCGGCCGGTCGCCGGGATCGCAGCGCCGGTGACGACGGCTGCGGCGGGCGAGATCAGGAAGGCGATGAGCCGGGCGATCGACTGCGGCGATACCCAGGCGTGCGTTTTTGCATTGGGCATGGCAGCCCGATTCTCGGGGGTATCGATCGTGCCTGGCAGAATGCAGTTGGCGGTGATGCGGTCGTCGCGGCATTCGGCGGCAAGCGCTTCCGTCAGCCGGATGACGGCAGCTTTCGAGGCTGCATAGGCGGCCTGGTTAGGACCGGCCTTCAGGCCGGGCATCGCAGCGACGTGTACGATGCGGCCGTAGCCTGCCGCCTTCATCGTCGGGAGAACCGCCGCGCTGATCGTCAGCGCGGTGCGGGCGTTTGCCGTCATCATGGTATCCCATTGCGCGGGGGCTTCCGGCCCGACCGGGCCCATCTGAAACCCGCCCACGGTGTTGACCAGAGCGCCTACGCCGCCGAAGCGCTTGACGGCTCGGGCGACGGCGGCGGCGCAGGAAGCGTAATCGGTGAGCTCCGTTCCGGCGATCGAGAGAAACTCGGCGGACGCAGGAAGCTCGCCGGCCAAAGCTTCCAGCTCCTGGCTCGAACGGTTCATGCAGACGAGTTTTACGCCGGCGCCGGCAAGCTCCCGGACAACGGCGCTGCCGAGGTTGCCGCCGGCTCCCGTGACGATCACGGCTTTCTGGTCGTTCATGGCAAGCGATCTCCTGACGGTGCCGGTGCTGGACGCCGCGCATTGTTGGTCCAGGCTGCGCCGCAACGCAACCCCTGCGCAGCCGCGCCAGTCAGGTATCTTGAGAATGCGGGCGGAGCTGAAAGCTCCGCCCGACATCATCCCGGTCTCGTCTACTAACCTTCAGTGATACTTTTCCCGTTCGCGGCCGAGGATGACCGGCGCATCCAACCCAGAGATCGGGCGGGTGACATCTGCCGGGATGTCACCGGTGAGCTGCAGGTCCAGGTAGCGAGCGCAGCAGACGCGCAGGAAGGATGTGAAGTTTCCGAGATCATGGCCGGCATCGATCGATTCATGGTGCAGCCGAGTAATCAGCTGCACGACGTTCATTCCGTCGCGCCGGGCAATCTCCTCAAGCTTCGACCAAAAGAAGTTCTCCAGCCTGACGCTGGTGACCATGCCATCGATGCGCAACGACCGGGTGGTGCTTTCCCATAGCCGCGCATCCGCCTTGATGAAGAGTTCACACATGTCGCCCTCCCGGCGCCGCCTCGTCAGGCGGCGTTGGTTTCAGGTAATGACGAGGCATCGAGCACGGCCATGAACTGCCGCAGCCAGGAGGGATGCGCCGGCCAGGCCGGCGCCGTGACCAGGTTGCCGTCCGAGACCGCATCGGTGATGGAAATATCGGCGTAAATGCCGCCGGCAAGTTCGACTTCCGGCCGACAGGCCGGATAGGCCGAGCAGGTGCGGCCCTTCAACACGCCGGCGGCGGCAAGCAGCTGCGCGCCGTGGCATATGGCGGCCACAGGCTTTCCGGCATCGAAGAAGTGCCGGACCGATTGGATGACGTCGGCATTGAGGCGAAGATATTCCGGCGCGCGGCCGCCTGGGATGACCAGGGCATCGTAATCCTCCGCCCGAACGCTGTCGAAAGTGGCGTTCAGTGCGAAATTATGGCCCCGTTTTTCCGAGTAGGTCTGATCGCCCTCGAAATCATGAATGGCGGTGGCGACGGTCTCACCCGCGTTCTTGCCCGGGCAGACGGCATCGACCGTATAGCCGCAGGCGAGCAGCGTTTGAAACGGCACCATCGTTTCATAATCTTCGGTGAAGTCACCCGTGATCATCAGGATCTTAGAAGCTGGCATCGCATCCTCCTTGGAAACCAACAGACGAAGATTAACAAAGACCGCCCAGCAGCAGGTACTATGGGAATACTACAGGCGAAATTCTCGGCCGGAACCAGGTGAGCATCGCGACGGGAGCGTTCTCGGATCCCTTTCCGGATGTAAAACGGTTGCGTCCATCAAGCGGCAGATATCAAACCGTCCTGACCGTCGCATCCGGGAGGGCACAGGCCTCGCCGCCGCCGAAGAGACGGGAACGGGTGAGGAAGCGTTTCTCGCGCCCGTTGTCGAGCGAGAACATGCCGCCGCGGCCCGGCACGACGTCGATGATAAGCTGCGTATGTTTCCATGCCTCGAACTGGCTTGCGCTGATATAGACCGGCACGCCGCCGATCTCGCCGAGCTTGACGTCGCTGTCGCCGACCATGAATTCATTGGCAGGATAACACATCGGCGAAGAGCCATCGCAGCAGCCGCCGGACTGGTGGAAGAGGATATCGGGATGATCCCGCTTGATTTCCGCGATCAGATCGAGGGCCGCATCGGTGGCGAGAACACGCGGTTCGCCGTTGACGGTCGTTTCCATGGTTCTTCCTCCAAGGTCTCGGTTCCCCTGCCCACAAGGGCCCTTGTGGGGAGGGGTTAGGGAGGGGCTTTGACACTCCCCTCCCATCATTCAGAAAGCTTCTCAGAAGAAACCCAGTGCCTTCGGGCTGTAGCTGACCAGCATGTTTTTGGTCTGCTGGTAATGCTCGAGCATCATCTTGTGGGTTTCGCGACCGATGCCGGATTGCTTGTAGCCGCCGAAGGCGGCATGGGCGGGGTAGGCATGGTAGCAGTTGGTCCAGACGCGGCCGGCCTGGATCTCGCGGCCGAACCGGTAGCAGCGATTAGCATCGCGGCTCCAGACGCCGGCGCCAAGACCGTAGAGCGTGTCGTTGGCAATTTCCAGCGCCTCCTTCTCGGTCTTGAAGGTCGCGACCGACACCACCGGCCCGAAGATCTCTTCCTGGAACACACGCATCTTGTTGTGGCCCTTAAAGATCGTCGGCTTGACGTAATAGCCGTTCGCCAGTTCGCCGCCGAGATCATTGCGCGAGCCACCGGCCAGAACCTGGGCGCCTTCCTGCTTGCCGATGTCGAGATAGGCGAGGATCTTCTCAAGCTGCTCCGTCGATGCCTGGGCGCCGATCATCGTTTCCGGATCGAGCGGGTTGCCCTGTTTGATCGCCTCGACGCGTTTGACGGCTTTTTCCATGAAGCGGTCGTAGATCGATTCCTGCACGAGGGCGCGGCTCGGGCAGGTGCAGACTTCACCCTGGTTGAGGGCGAACATTGCAAAGCCTTCGAGCGCCTTGTCGAGGAAGTCGTCATCCTCGGCCATCACATCGGCGAAGAAGATGTTCGGCGATTTGCCGCCGAGCTCCAGCGTCACAGGAATGAGGTTCTGGCTGGCATATTGCATGATCAGCCGGCCGGTCGTCGTTTCGCCGGTAAAGGCGATCTTGGCGATGCGGGGGCTGGTCGCCAGCGGCTTGCCGGCCTCGATGCCGAAGCCGTTGACGATATTGAGCACGCCGGGCGGCAGCAGGTCGCCGACGAGTTCCGCCCAGAGCAGGATCGAAGCGGGGGTCTGTTCGGCCGGCTTCAGCACGACGCAGTTGCCGGCGGCAAGTGCCGGCGCCAGCTTCCAGGTCGCCATCAGGATCGGGAAGTTCCACGGAATGATCTGGCCGACAACGCCGAGCGGCTCGTGGAAGTGATAGGCGATGGTGTCGTGGTCGATCTCGCCGATCGAACCTTCCTGGGCGCGGATGCAGGAGGCGAAGTAGCGGAAGTGGTCGATGGCCAGCGGAATGTCGGCCGCCATGGTTTCGCGGATCGGCTTGCCGTTGTCCCAGGTTTCGGCCTGGGCGAGCAGTTCCAGCTTGTCCTCCATCCGCTGGGCGATCTTCATGAGGATATTGGAGCGCTCGGAAGCCGAAGTCCGGCCCCATTTTTCCTTGGCCGCGTGGGCCGCATCCAGCGCGAGATTGATGTCCTTTTCATCGGAGCGCGGGATGTCGCAGAGTTTTCCGCCTGTGACCGGCGTCACGTTTTCAAAGTATCTGCCTTCGACCGGCTCGCGCCATTCGCCGCCGATATAGTTGCCGTATTTCAGCTTGAACGGCGATTCCACGATTTTCTGATGAAGCATGTCATCCTCCCTTGATGATCCAGGTTCCAATCGAACCAGTGGGAGCAAAATGTGCGCGTTTTGCCGAAGGGAACAGGGTGGAGGATCAATACCGCAGCGCACACTGTCGCAGACATGCGACAGGGTCGCGTTTTGATTGCGATGTCCTATGGAACCGCTGGCGCCTGGTTTAATGCAGGCCCAACTTCTTCATCTTCCGGTGGAGCGTGGCGCGGCTGATCCCGAGGGCGATCGCCGCCTGTGAGACATTGCCGCTGGTGCGCGATAGCGCTCGCAGCAGGGCCGCTTTTTCCGCTTCCACAATCTCTTCCTGTTGTGAGACGGCGGCTTCATGGAGCGCATCGGCGGCGGGGATGCCGGCCGCGATCCGTTTGTCGTCCAATTGCAGCGCGATCCGGGCGGCGCGGGTGGCGCCAAGGACAAGGTCATGCCTGTCGACGGCAAGCAGGGCGGCGGCGGAATTCGCGCTCGTCGGGACCATCAGGAAACGGGCGCCGGCAAAGGCCGATCGAAAGAGATTGAGCTCGATGCGCATCGCCGCGTCGCGCACGGTCTGCGTGAGGATCGCCAGCGTCATCTCGTTGACCTCGTCGCGGCAGGTGGAGATGTCTAGTGCAGCGGCCAGTTCGCCGCGATGATCGCGGATCGGGGCCGTCGTGCAACTCAGGCGGATATTCGAGCAGAAGAAATGTTGATCCCGAAAAATGGCGACGGAACGCTCGTCGGCAAGGGCGGTTCCGATGCCGTTGGTGCCCATGCTCGCCTCGGTCCATACCGAGCCGGTCCATAGGCCAAGATCATAGAAATCCTTGTCGTCGCCGGCAGAGCCCCGGCGCTCCAGCGCAATGCCCTTCCTGTCCGTCAGAAGAATGCAGCAGCCGGCCCTGCCGACCGTGGTAAAGAGGCGGTCAAGTTCCTCGGTTGCGCCGGCGATCAGCTGTTCCGACTGTTTACGAGCGTCAAGAAATTCCTGGTCGGTAAGACGCACCGGCGGGCGTTCGTCCTCGGGAACGAGGCGATGCATGGTCATACACCGCCGCCACGACGCGACGATCGGAGAACTCGCAGCAGCGGAATTCCGTTGCGCAGAGGTATAGACATGCTCCGCATGTGCTGACTGTTCCTGCATCTGCTCCTCCCACGGAACTTCAGCATAGTCTGATGGAAAAGCGGCCGGTTTGCAATTGCACGCTCGGCGGCCTCCCTCTTCGCCCTTGGTGATCAGACGCAGTGCTGAAAAGCTTCAAGGATGGTCGCACGACATCGTGCTCCACTTCATTGATCTAGATCTGGTTCAAGACCAACGATGTCTATCGCGACAGCCGGGCCTCGATGCCGCGCGCGGCTGCCCTGCCGGTCGCAAGGCAGGCGGTGAGGAGATAACCGCCGGTCGGCGCCTCCCAGTCGAGCATCTCGCCGGCGACGAAGGTGCCCGGCAGCGCCTTCAGCATGAAGCCTTCGTCGATGCTGGTCCAGCGGATGCCACCTGCAGAGGAGATCGCCTCGGCGATCGGCCTCGTATCGAGAACCGGTACCGGCAGAGCCTTGATCGCGCCGGCGAGACGTTCGGGATCGGTCCAGTCGCGGGCGGGCGCGAGTTCGCGCAGCAATGCCGCCTTGACGCCGTCAAGCCCAGCGCCCTTGCGCAGGCGGTTTGAAAAGCTCGACTTGGTGTCCTGCCGCCTCAAGTCGCGCGCCAGCCTTTCTGTCGTCCGGCCCGGGGCGAGGTCAAGCGTCAGGGCAGCGTTGCCGTGGTGCTGCAGCCGGTCGCGGAGGCTGGCCGCATGGGCGTAGACCAGGCTGCCTTCGATGCCGCTGCCGGTGATGACGAACTCGCCGGGAAAGGTGCCGGCTTCGGATGTGGCGGTGACCGACTTGACGGGCTCGCCGGCGAAACGCGTACTGAAGCTGGCGCTCCAGCCGACGACGAAGCCGCAATTGGCGGGCCGGAAGGCGTCGATTTCGACGCCTCTCTCGGTCAGCCACGGCAGCCAGGCCGCATCCGAGCCAAGGCGCGGCCAACTTGCGCCGCCAAGCGCCAGCAGGGCGGCGTCGCAATGGGCGATGCTACGCCCTTCCGGCGTTTCGAAAACGTAACCGTCTTCGACAAGGCCGGTCCAGCGGTGGCGGGTGCGCAACGCAACCCCCCGCTCTTCCAGCCGTTTGAGCCAGGCACGCAGCAAAGGAGAAGCCTTCATCACCTTCGGGAAAACCCGGCCGGAGGAGCCGACGAAGGTCTCGGTACCAAGCCCTGCGGCCCAATCCCTGATATCACCGGGAGTAAAGGCATCGAGAGCGGGACGCAGACGGGCTGAAGCCGTTCCGAAGCGCGTAACGAAACGGGCATAGTCCTCCGAATGGGTGATGTTGAGGCCTGATTTGCCGGCCAGCAGGAACTTGCGAGCGAAGGTCGGCATGGCGTCATAGATCGTTACCGCATGGCCGGAGAGCGACAGCAGCTCGGCAGCTGCAAGACCCGCGGGGCCGCCGCCGATGATCGCAATCCGTTTCTGGCTCATGATGTCTTCGCCCGATTCCTTCCGGCGCAGTTTTGCCGCGGGCGCCGATCACCTGCAAGAGTACAGGTTCGTCAATGGTGAGAATGTGTGCACTGACCGTGGTCGGCGAGAACCTCGATGACGCGGCATTGGTCGACGCGGCCGTGGCCGCAGCTCTCCACCATCATTTCCAGCTCGGCCTTCAAAGCCATCAGGCTGCGGATGCGCTGCTCGACTTCGGCGAGGCGAGCCTTGGCGATGGCGTCGGCCGAGGCGCAGGACTGGTTTGGATCATCCTGCAATGTGAGCAGCGTGCGAATTGCCTCGATCTCGAAACCGAGCTCTCGGGCATGACGAATGAAAGTGAGGCGGCTGATATCGGCAGGTTCGAAGGATCGCTGGTTGCCTTCGCTGCGGCTCGGGGCCGCGAGCAGGCCGATGCTCTCGTAATAGCGCACCGTCGGCACCTTGACGCCGCTTCGGCGGGCCGCTTCGCCAATCGTAATCTTTTTCATGATTTTCTCTTGCACCTCTAGTCGCTAGAGGATGTAGGAGGGGTGCTTCTGTTTGACAAGGAAGCGCATCATGGTTGAGACGAGCGAGACACGATACAGGGTCGGCGGCATGGATTGCGCTGCCTGCGCGACCAAGATCGATACCGCGGTCAGGCGCGTAGCAGGTGTTGTCGATGTCTCCGTCTCGGTGGTGACGGGCACCATGACCGTCCGGCATGACGGCAGCAGCGATCTCAAGGCAGTCCAGAGGAAGGTGACGGGGCTTGGTTATTCCGTCTCGCCGTTTACCGGAAATGCGAAGCTCGCGCGTGAAGACCGCCCGCACCATCATCACGATCATACCGCTCATGATCACGACCATGCCCATGACGACGAGAAGGAAATTGACGGCCGGCATGGGGACGACCATGCGCCGATGGCCGGTCGCTGGTGGCGGAGCAGGAAGGGCCGGCTGACCATTTTTTCGGGTGGAGCGCTCGTTGCCGCCTATGCCGTCGGCCATGTGGTGCCGGCGAGTGCGTCCTACGCCTTCTTCGTCGCGATACTGGTCGGTCTGCTGCCGATTGCGCGGCGAGCCGTCATGGCGGCTTTGTCCGGCACGCCGTTTTCGATCGAGATGCTGATGACGATCGCCGCCGTCGGCGCCGTCATCATCAATGCGGGCGAGGAAGCGGCGACCGTCGTCTTCCTGTTCCTCGTCGGCGAGTTGCTCGAAGGCGTGGCGGCGGGCAAGGCGCGCGAAAGCATCCAGTCGCTGACGGCCCTGGTGCCGAAAACCGCGCTGCTCGAAGACAATGGCCAGATGCGGGAGGTGCCGGCGGAAAGCCTTGCCGTCGGCGCGGTCATCATGGTTCGCCCCGGCGACCGCATTTCGGCGGACGGCGTCATCGTCTCAGGCGAGAGTGCGATCGACGAGGCCCCGGTGACGGGCGAGAGCACGCCGGTGCGCAAGGGCGTCGATGCCGGCGTCTATGCCGGTACGGTCAACGGTGATGCGGTGCTCAGGGTTCGCGTCACGGCGGCCGCTGCCGACAATACCATCGCCCGCGTCGTCAAGCTGGTGGAAGAAGCGCAGGAATCGAAGGCGCCGACGGAGCGCTTCATCGATCGGTTCTCTCGCTATTACACGCCGGGCGTGGTCGTCGTCGCCGCACTTGTCGCGGTCGTTCCGCCGTTGTTTCTCGGCGGCGCGTGGGGTGAATGGATCTACAAAGGCCTTGCCATCCTGCTGATCGGCTGCCCCTGCGCGCTCGTCATTTCGACGCCGGCGGCGATCGCCGCTTCGCTGTCGGCGGGCGCGCGGCGCGGGCTCTTAATGAAGGGCGGCGCGGTGCTGGAGACGCTCGGCACGGTGACGATGGTCGCCTTCGACAAGACAGGCACGTTGACGGAAGGCAAGCCTCGGGTGACGGACATTGTTTCCTTCGGATTGGGCGAGGCGCAGCTCCTGTCGCGCGCGGCTGTGCTCGAGCAGGGCTCCAGCCATCCGCTGGCACTGGCGATTCTCCACCGCGCCAAGGCGGACGGCGTGCCCGTGCCGCCGGCCTTCGAACTGGAAGCGCTGCCGGGCAAGGGTGTCACCGGCAAGGTCGGCGGCGAGACATTGGATCTCTTGTCGCCGCCCGCCGCCCGCGAGTGCGGGGCGCTGAACGGGGAGCAGGAAGCGCGTATTGCAGGGCTCAATGATGAGGGCAAGAGCGTATCGGTGCTGCTCGTCAATGGCACTGCGGCCGGCCTGATCGCCATGCGCGACGAGCCGCGCGAGGATGCCGGGGCGGGGCTCTCCGCGCTCAAATTGGCCGGTGTCAAGGCGATGATGCTGACCGGCGACAACAAGCGGACGGCGGCAGCCGTCGCCGGCATGCTCGATATCGACTGGCGCGGCGAGATGATGCCCGAAGACAAGCAGCGGGTCGTCGGCGAATTGAAGCGTCAGGGCTTCGTCGTCGCCAAGGTCGGCGACGGCATCAACGACGCGCCGGCGCTCGCCGCCGCCGACATCGGTATCGCCATGGGCGGCGGCACCGATGTGGCGCTGGAGACCGCGGATGCCGCCGTGCTGCATGGACGCGTCGGCGACGTGGCGCGGATGATCGCGCTTTCCAAGCGGACCATGCGCAATATCCTTGAGAATATCACCATTGCGATCGGGCTGAAGGCTGTCTTCCTGGTGACGACGATCGCCGGCATGACCGGGCTCTGGCCGGCGATCCTCGCCGATACCGGTGCCACGGTGCTGGTGACGATCAACGCGCTCAGGCTGCTTCGTGTACGGGGATGAATGTTTTGCCGGTGGCGGTTTGAAGACCAGCGATTCGGGGCCGGTCATCCGTTAGGTCGGCGCTCGGTTTGCTGACAAGGTCTCATGCTCGGCCTTGTGCCGGGCATCTCACCACTGCAATTATCTGGCAGGAAAGCTCTTATTTTCAGAATGGACCTGGGTGGATCGTCGGCACAAGGCAGCACAAGGCCGAGGATGACGTCGCGGGTTTTGCGTCGTCTATCCGCAGCCTGGCAGCTGGCTATAGGCCAGCCCCACTACGGTCATCTCCAAGCCTGTTTTCGTTAAGCTTTCGTTGTCCATGTTTTTCACAGGAATGCAGCGATTTCAAACCTGCCGTAACGCAATGCACAAACCATCCGTTGACGTGAATTACGATTCGCGTACTATATCTAGTGTTCAAGGTTCCTTCGATTCGTGAGGATCGGGGGCTAAGACGGGAATACGGTGCGCTGCGCCATCATGGTGCGACAATGCCGGAGCTGCCCCCGCAACTGTAAGCGGCGAGCAACTGTCCGATTTCAGGTCACTGGAGCATGATGCTCCGGGAAGGCTGGGGCAGGGTGCTTCGACCCGTGAGCCAGGAGACCTGCCTCGAACGCAACGTCCACGGGCGGGGTGTCCGGAAGGTCGCGTGCATGAAGCGGAATGATCCGTGTCTGTTGCGCTGCCCCGAACGTCCGCATGAGCATTTCGGGGGTTTGAAGTCATGTCGAGAACATCAAAGCCGCCGCCCGTGCACATCCTGCGAGGGATGATGTCGGGCGTTTAAAGCGCCAACTTTGCCAGATCATTATCAAGCATTGCCCCGGACGTCGCACGGCGCCCGATCCCAGTCCTGTGTCCTGCATTCACTGACATCACGAGGAAGATGATGAGCGTTACCGTTTACAGCAAGCCGGCCTGTGTCCAATGCACGGCCACTTACCGCGCCCTCGATCGCCTGGGCGTCGATTATGAGATCGTCGATATTTCCGAGGATGCCGAAGCGCTCGATCGCGTGCTTGGCATGGGCTACATGCAGGTTCCGGTCGTCGTTGCCGGCGAGCAGCATTGGGCGGGCTTCCGCCCCGACATGATCAGCGCGCTCTCCTGACCGGAGAAAAGCGGTGGGGCTGATCGTCTATTATTCCAGCCGATCCGGGAACACCCATCGTTTCGTCGAGAAGTTGGGATTGCGCGCGACGCGCATTCCCGTCGGCGCTGAAGACATCCACATTCGCGAACCCTATGTGCTGATCTCGCCCACCTATTGTGGGGACGGCGGCCCAGGGATCGTCAAGGGCGCCGTGCCCAAGCAGGTGATCCGTTTCCTCAACGAGGCGGAAAACCGCTCCAACATCCGCGGCGTGATTGCCGCGGGCAACAGCAATTTTGGCGAGACCTACGGGCTTGCCGGCGACGTCATCTCGAAGAAGTGCCAGGTGCCGTACCTCTACCGGTTCGAGCTCCTGGGAACAGCCGAGGATGTCGCCAATGTCAAAGACGGGATGGGACGATTTTGGACACGGGAACAAATCTGACGCGGGATACAGGCGCAAAACCACTTAAAGCGGCCGAAACACTCGACTATCACGCACTGAACGCGATGCTGAACCTCTATGACGATGAGGGCAGGATCCAGCTCGACAAGGACCGCATGGCGGCCAAGCAGTATTTCCTGCAGCATGTGAACCAGAACACCGTGTTCTTTCACAATCTCCGGGAAAAGCTCGATTACCTCGTGACCGAGGGCTATTACGAGCGGGAGGTTCTCGACCAGTATTCCTTCAATTTCGTCCGCGGCCTGTTCGATCAGGCCTATGCGCGGAAATTCCGCTTCCCGACCTTCCTCGGCGCTTTCAAATATTACACCAGCTATACGCTGAAGACCTTCGACGGAAAGCGCTATCTCGAGCGCTATGAGGACCGCATCTGCATGGTGGCGCTGACCTTGGCGCGGGGCGATGAGGCGCTTGCCCGTGACATGGTCGACGAGATCATTTCCGGGCGTTTCCAGCCGGCGACGCCGACTTTCTTGAATGCCGGCAAGAAGCAGCGCGGCGAACTCGTTTCCTGCTTCCTGCTGCGGGTCGAGGACAATATGGAATCGATCGGCCGGTCGATCAATTCGGCACTGCAGCTATCGAAGCGCGGCGGCGGCGTGGCGCTGTCGCTGACGAATATCCGCGAGGCCGGCGCGCCGATCAAGCAGATCGAGAACCAGTCCTCCGGCATCATCCCGGTGATGAAGCTCTTGGAAGATAGCTTCTCCTACGCCAACCAGCTCGGCGCGCGCCAAGGCGCGGGCGCGGTCTATCTCAACGCGCATCATCCCGACATCATGCGTTTCCTCGACACCAAGCGCGAAAATGCCGATGAGAAGATCCGCATCAAGACGCTGTCGCTCGGCGTCGTCGTGCCTGATATCACCTTCGAGCTCGCCAGGAACAATGAGGACATGTACCTGTTCTCGCCCTATGACGTGGAGCGGGCCTACGGCGTACCCTTCACCGAGATCTCGGTGACGGAAAAGTACCGGGAGATGGTGGCGGGCGCCCGTATCTCGAAGAAGAAGATCAAGGCGCGGGAATTCTTCCAGGTGATCGCCGAAATCCAGTTCGAGAGCGGTTACCCCTACATCATGTTCGAGGACACGGTGAACCGGGCGAACCCGATCGCCGGCCGCATCTCCATGAGCAATCTCTGCTCGGAGATCCTGCAGGTGAGTGAGGCGAGCGAATATAATGGCGACCTCTCCTATAAGGATCTCGGCAAGGACATTTCCTGCAATCTCGGCTCGCTGAACATTGCAGCGGCGATGGATTCGGCCGATTTCGGTAAGACGATCGAGACCTCGATCCGGGCGCTGACGGCGGTGTCGGACATGAGCCATATCGCCTCGGTTCCCTCGATCGAGAAAGGCAATGACGAGAGCCATGCGATTGGCCTCGGCCAGATGAACCTGCACGGCTATCTCGCCCGCGAACGCATCTTTTACGGCTCCGAGGAAGGCGTCGATTTCACCAACATCTATTTCTATACGGTGACCTACCACGCGATCCGCGCCTCGAACCTGCTTGCGGTCGAACGCGGCACCAGCTTCAAGGGCTTCGAGAATTCGAAATATGCCTCGGGCGAATATTTCAACAAATATACGGAGCAGGAATGGAAGCCGGCGACCGGAAAGGTGCAGGCGCTGTTCGACAAATCAGGCATCCCCGTTCCGACGAGGGAAGACTGGCTTGCGCTGAAGAAGGCGGTGATGGCCTCCGGCCTCTATAACCAGAACCTGCAGGCGGTGCCGCCGACGGGATCGATCTCCTATATCAACCACTCGACCTCCTCGATCCATCCGATCGTCTCGAAGATCGAGATCCGCAAGGAAGGCAAGATCGGCCGCGTCTATTATCCGGCGCCGTTCATGACCAGCGACAATCTCGACTTTTACCAGGACGCCTATGAGATCGGGCCGGAGAAGATCATCGATACCTACGCGGCGGCGACCCAGCACGTCGATCAGGGCCTGTCGCTGACCCTGTTCTTCCGCGACACGGCGACGACGCGCGATATCAACAAGGCGCAGATTTACGCCTGGAAGAAGGGCATCAAGACAATCTACTACATCCGCCTTCGCCAGATGGCGCTGTCGGGCACCGAGGTGCAGGGGTGTGTGTCTTGTACGCTGTGATTTGATTTCGGCCGCGAGCCTTTGCGCGAGTGGCCCCTCATCCGCCTGCCGGCACTTTCTCCCCCGATGGGGAGAAGACATCTGCGGCAGGCGCGACATCCCCTTTCCCCTCGGAGAGAGGGTAGGGTGAGGCGGCTGCGAACGCCAACAATCTATTGGAAAGACATCATCATCATGAACATAGCCGTAAAGCCGATCAGCCGCGTCCGCGCCATCAACTGGAACCGCATCGAGGACGACAAGGATCTCGAAGTCTGGAATCGCCTCACCGGCAATTTCTGGCTGCCGGAGAAGGTGCCGCTGTCGAACGATATCCCCTCCTGGGCAACCCTGACTGCGGCCGAGCAGCAGCTCACGATCCGGGTCTTCACCGGATTGACGCTGCTCGACACGATCCAGAACGGCGTCGGCGCCGTCAAGCTGATGGAGGACGCGGCAACACCGCACGAGGAGGCAGTGCTCTCCAATATCTCCTTCATGGAGGCGGTGCATGCACGCTCCTATTCCTCGATCTTCTCGACGCTCTGCCTGACGCCAGATGTCGACGATGCCTATCGCTGGTCGGAAGAGAATGAATTCCTGCAGCGGAAATCGGCGCTGATCATGGAGCAATATGCCTCTGGCGATCCCTTGAAGAAGAAGGTCGCGAGCGTCTTCCTCGAGAGCTTCCTGTTCTATTCCGGCTTCTATCTGCCGATGTACTGGTCGAGCCGGGCAAAGCTCACCAATACGGCCGATATGATCCGGCTGATCATTCGGGACGAGGCGGTGCACGGCTATTATATCGGCTACAAGTTTCAGCGCGGACTGGAGCTGTTGTCCGAAGAGCGCCGGCAGGAGATCAAGGATTTCGCTTTCGACCTCTTGCTCGAACTCTACGACAACGAGGCGAGATATACCGAGGCGCTCTATGACGGCGTCGGGCTCAGCGAAGACGTCAAGAAGTTCCTGCATTACAACGCCAACAAGGCGTTGATGAACCTCGGCTACGAGGCGCTGTTCCCGACTGAGGCCTGCAAGGTCAATCCGGCGATCCTGTCGGCGCTGTCGCCGAATGCCGACGAGAACCACGACTTCTTCTCCGGCTCCGGGTCCTCCTATGTCATCGGCAAGGCAGTGGCTACCGAAGATGAAGACTGGGATTTCTGAGACTTAATTGCAGTCTCCCCTTATCTTTTGCTTCGCCATCGACCACATTCACGGAAACTGAATTCGGTATTCGTCGGTGATGCGGCGTAGTGGGGTTTCGATGTCCTCTTTTTTGAACAATGCCGGGGCTGTTGTTGAAACGGACGAAGGCACCTGGCCGATCCGCAGGAGGCGGATCCTCGACTGGCTGGTGAACGAGACGCGCGGCGAGCGCTTTATCGACAACATCCTGGTGGCAATGTGCGAGAAGCTGTTGGCGGCCGGAGTGCCTGTGGCGCGCGCGACGCTGCATTTCAGGACGAACCATCCACAATGGATAGGCGCCCGCATCCTCTGGAAGGAGGGCATGGCGGAGGCGAAGATCAACACATTCGCCTATGGTGTCGAAAACACGCCGGAGTTCCTGAAGAGCCCCGTCAACGCGATCCATCAGGGGGCAGAGGAGGTGCGCAGGCAGCTGGAAGGCAAGGCCGACGCCGACGAGGATCCGTTCTTTCAGGAGATGCGTAACGACGGCCTTACGGAGTACATCGCCTGGCCGATCGAGCACACTTTCGGCAAACGCCACGTCGCGACATTTTCTACGTCTCGGCCTGGCGGTTTTACGAGCGAGCATACCGATTTCCTGCGCGATCTCCTGCCGGCGCTAACGCTCGTCAGCGAGATCAGGCTGAAGAACATCATGGCGCGGACGCTGCTGCAGACCTATGTGGGGCCGCATGCGAGCGAGCATATCCTGTCGGGTGTCACGACCCGCGGCAGCGGCGCGACCGTCGGCGCGGCCATCATGATCTGCGATCTGCGCGACTTCACGGCGATCTCGGATCTCTGGCCGCGCGACGACGTGATCCATCTGCTGAACGACTATTTCGACGCCATGTCGGACCCGATCGAACGGCATGGCGGGGAAATCCTGAAATTCATGGGAGACGGGCTGCTGGCGATCTTCCCGTTGGCCAAGGAAACGGCCTGTCTCGATCTGCTGCAGGCGATCCGCGAGGGGCAGGCGTCAATGGCCGAGCTGAACGAGGAGCACCGCCGCACGGGACGCGAACCGCTGCGTTACGGCGTCGGTGTGCATGTCGGTGACGTCATGTACGGCAATATCGGGTCGCGCCGACGGCTGGATTTCACCGTCATCGGCCCGGCGGTCAATGTCGCCTCGCGGCTGGAAAGCCTGACCAAGGAGGTCAGGCGTCCGGTGCTCTTGTCGCGCGCCTTCGTCGAAATGGCGGGTTGCGCGAAAGACATGGACAGTCTCGGCACCTTCCCGCTGCGCGGGCTCGGAGAGCCTGTCGATGTCTTCGCTTTTCCGGCACGCTAGAGCATGTCGCGCAAAAGTGCGCAGCGATTTTGCGAAGCCGAATTGCGTAAGAACAAGGACCCTAAAGCGTGGAGCGAATCGAAAGAGCGCGACACCCTTTAGGCGGGCTCAGACGCCTCGCTTGTTTCCCCAAAGCAGCACGTGCAACTGCGGCAGGACGCGCGGCGCAAACCATCGGTCGACCGTCACCTTCTCGACAAGCCAATGCATGCGATCCATCACGCCGTCGATATCGATGCGCGCGTCGTCGTCTTCGGGCGGCGGCGGTGTATGGTTGCCCGGCTGAAGGTACAGGGGAATACAAGGGTAGCGCTGGCCCACCTCTCGCGCGAATGCGTAGTCGACATCATCAAAGATGACGACTTTCAGCGCGATCTCCGGCCCGCCGGCGGACAGCCGTAGACAGTCGTCGATATCACCCCAATCGGTTTGCATCCCGCTCGACGGCGGCTTGGGGCTCAACACCAGAACATCGAGATCGCGAAACCAGTTCCGCGCCACACTTCCCTGCGTTTCCAGCGCGAAGCGATATCCCTGGGAATGACCGAGTTCGATCAGCGCCCCCAGGGGCTGGATAGCGGGATTGCCCCCGGAAAGGGAAACCGTCAATGGTCTGCTTCCGGAAAGTCTGGTGACCTCCTGCCAGATCGCCTCGACGGACATCGGCATCCATTGATCTCGGAACGCGCTGTCGACCGCGTGAAGGCTATCGCACCAGGAGCAGCGATAGTCACAGCCGCCCGTCCTGACGAACACCGTCGGCAGCCCGATCAATGCGCCTTCGCCCTGTATGGTCGGGCCGAAGATCTCGCTGATGCGGATGGTCTCCGCGCTCATGGTCTGTACTCCGCCCAGGTCTTGGGCGTCTCGCTGACACGGACGGACGAAGTTTCGGGGAAGCGCTGCTTGCACCAGTCGTAGAAATGCCTGGCCAGGAACTCGGAGGTGACTTTCGAATGACCGAACACGTCATTCAGATGGCGATGATCGAGAGCCTCGTCGATATAGCGCTTGAGCGGTGAGAGGTCGTGATAGTCGCGAACGAAGCCGTCGTCATTGAGGGTTTCGGCAGAGAGCTCGACGACCACGATATAGTTGTGGCCGTGAAGCCGGGCGCATTGATGATCGCCCGGCAGATGGTCCAGCTGATGCGAGGCAGAGAGATGAAATTCCTTGGTGATGCGGTACATCAACGCACCTCCGTCGTGGCATATTGCGACATCGCCGCTTTCCAAAAGTCGCTGTCCTCATATTCCGTGGGATCGGCGACACCGGCAAGATGGAAGGCTTCGCGGCGTTCGACGCAGGTTCCGCAACGCCCGCAATGGAAATTGCCGCCCTTGTAGCAGGACCAGGTTTCCGCGAAGGGCGTGCCATGTTTTGCGCCATCGCCCACGATCGCCGCTTTGGAAGCCTCGACATAGGGTGCGAGCAGCTTGACGCTGGCATAACCGTCGAGCGCCTCGTTCTGCATGCGCTGGAAAGCATCGATGAAGCCCGGACGGCAGTCTGGGTAGATGAAGTGGTCGCCGCCATGCACGGCGACGGCAACGGCATCCGCTTTCTGTGCGGCCGCCAAGCCGAAGGCGATCGCCAGCATGATGGCGTTGCGGTTCGGCACCACAGTGGCCTTCATGGTTTCCTCGGCGTAGTGGCCGTCTGGAACATCGACATTGTCGGTCAGGGCCGATCCGCTGAGATGGCCGCCGAGGGCGGCGATGTCGATGATATGATGGGGAACGGCAAGCCGCGCCGCGCATTTGGCGGCGAAGTCGAGTTCCTTGCGATGCCGCTGGCCATAGTCGAAGGAGACGAGGCCGATAAGCTGTTCTTCCGCCGCCATTCTGTGGGCAAGCGAAACAGAGTCGAGTCCGCCGGAGCAGACAACGATGGTTTTCATATTTTGGATCCCTTGTTTTGACCGGGTGGGCTGCGACCGGATTACGTGGTGCTTCTAAGTCAAATCACGCGCCATGAAAACAGTTTTAATATGACCGCCCTTCGATCGGAAAGTTGATCTGCGGCGGCAGCAGGAGGTGCAAATCCTCGGCGTCGGGATTATTGATGCGCTGCAGCAGCATGCGGCCGAGATCCTCTCCTGCCGCCGTCAAATCCTCGTGGATCGTGTCGACCTTCGGGTGCAACTGGGTGAGAAGGCGGGATGTCTCCTTGGCGACGATGTCGTAGTCGCCGGCGAGTGTGCGGCCGGCATCGTTCATGCCGCTGATGACCGCAAGCGCCGAAACTTCGCCGGGACAGACGAAGCCATCGGAAGCCCCCGGGGCGGCGGCGCGGTTGCGGATGAAGTCGCGAAGCACATCCGCCGGCGTGTCGAGATCGACTGTCTCGGGGATATCATAGGCGACGCCCGCCTGGCGCACCGCCGTCATGAAGCCGTGCAGGATATGTTGGCAGAAGGTCAGCCGTTTCGGCGGCAGGATCACCGCCACCTTGGTGCGGCCCTTGGCGATCAGCCGGCGCGTCGCTTCATAGGCAAAGGTGAAATTGTCGTAGTCGACATAGGGATGCGGTGTCGAAAATTCGGTGCGGCCGTGACAGATGAAGGGAAAGCCGGCTTCGAGCAGCAGGCGGACGCGGGCATCGAGCGGCTCGGTCCGCGTGAAGATCAGCCCGTCGGCAAGGTGGTTGCGGATGATGTATTCGGCGGCTTCGGCGTTGGTCGTCGACAAGAAGTTTGGGGCGACGACAAGATGGTAGGGTGTTTCTTTCAGCGCCTTGGCGATGCCGTACATGATCGAGGTGGTGAAACCGACCACCTCCTCGTGGGGATCGAGCAGGATGGCGACGACATTGGTGCGGCCCGTCTTGAGACGCTGCGCCGCCCGATCCGGAAGATAACCGATCTCGCGGGCGATGCGGTGCACGCGTTGGCGGGTCTCGAGCGAAATCTGCGGCGCATCGGAAAGTGCTCGTGACACCGTCGTCACCGCCAGACCGGCGATGGTGGCGATCGTCCGCAAGGTCGGCTTGCCGCGCTTGCGGGCGAGATCGAGATTTTCACCGCGATGCGGCCGGGACGGTTCGGTCACTCTGGGCTTTCCATGCTGGAATTGCCGATACAATAACACGATGACTCAGGTGCGCAATCTGGCAATGAAAACGATTTAAATTTTAACGCCTCATTATCCTTTTGGACTATTTGAATGTAATTCAACAGGTTATGGCAATAGCCATATTTTTCTCGGGAGTCGAGAAAGGGCTTGACGACCAAGAGCTTATAACGTTTTAAATTGTTAACCGCGCGGAGGAGCGCGGCTTCATGCCGACTGCTGCAATGGCGGGACGCATCTGGTGGCGGGGAGGGTCCTGCCGCCAATTTCAAACGGGAGGAAATTCATGCGCAAGTTCATGAGCTCGGCGGCGATTGCTGTCGTGATGGTTGCTGGTTTGGGTGTGGCCCATGCTGCCGACGTGAAGGAAGTGCAGATGCTGCACTGGTGGACGTCGGGGGGCGAGGCAGCGGCTTTGAACGTCCTGAAGCAGGATCTATCGAAGGAAGGTTTTGCCTGGAAGGACGTCCCGGTTGCCG